>JAKBAP010000132.1 GCA_021808995.1 Planctomycetota bacterium
TCTGGCGGCGATTCGATAGGTGTCGACGGTGACGAGCCCCACGCGGGCGGCGGCCGAGAGCTTGAGGTTGGCGGCCAGCTTGGCGACGGTGGTGGTTTTGCCGACGCCGGTCGGGCCGACCAGGGCGATCACCCGGCGGGGTCCGCCAAGCGGGATCGGGGGCGCGATCGGGATCATCTCCGCGAGTGCGTCACGGAGGGCCCTGGCGACCGACTGGGGATGCTCGAATTCGTCGGGCTCGAGCCGTTCAGCCGCCAGCCGGACGAGCCGGCGGGCCAGGATCTCGGGGGCGTCCGACTCTAATAAGGCCGCGTACGCCGGCGCGAGGGCCGGCGGCAAATCTGGAAGCAGGTGCTCGACACGGCCCGCCCGCGAAAGCGCCTGCACCATCGAATGGAGCCGGGAAAGCTCGGCCCCGAAGGTCTGCTCCAGGCGCGAGGGAGATCCAGCCGTGGTGGTCACGGCGACCCCTCGCGTGACGGCGGCGGGTAAGGCGGCGTCGACCTCGACCACGCGCTTGCGAGCGAGCCCCAGCAACCGCGGCCGATGGACCTCGCGCGAGCCCAGGATGAGGGCGTCCCCGCCCAGATCCCCGCGCACCCGGGCCAGGGCTTCCTTCATCGTTTTGGCTCGATAAGTCCTCGACCGCATGAATTCGACCTCGTTTCGCCCGATGGGGGCCGGCGGACCCTGGGTTATTACACCAAGGCCCCAGACGTTGTATAGGTAGTAATGATGGAGGGCTCGTCCTCGACGACGCTTCCCATGACCTCGACCGGGGTATCGCGGGGGATCTCGCGATCACCCAGGACCACGAGCCTCGGCAGGTCGGCGCGGGTCAGGTCCTTGAGCACGGCGCGGGCGGCCGAGGTGGTCAGGATGATCGGGGGAAAGCCCGCCTCGATCAGGCTCCCGACGGCCGCGGCGACGGCCTGCACGATGTTGCGGGCGGTGTCGTCGCCGAGCGCCTCCGCGGGGCGGGTGTCGGCCTTGCCGGCGGCCTCCGCCAGCCGCTCGTCGAGCGGCCTCGCCAGGGTCACGACCCGGAGCCGGCCGTCCGCTCCCTTGTAACCGTCAATGATCCGTCGCGCCAGCCCGCGCCTCGCGAGCTCGGTGAGCTGGTCGATATCCCGCGTCTTGCCCGCGTGAACCGCCAGGGTCTCGAGAATCGTCTCGAGATCGCGAATGCTGACTCGCTCGCGGAGCAGGTTTTGCAGGATCCGTCGCAGCTCGCCCGCCCGCACCAGCCCCGGCACGACCTCGGCGACGAGCGCGGACGAGACAGACCGCACCCGCTCGAGCAAGCGCTCGACCTGGTCATGGGTCAGCAGGCTTTCCGCGTGGTCGGCGACGACCTCGCCAAACTGGGCGGCGATCACGGCCGACGTCTCGAGCACCCGGCAGCCGGCCAGCTCGGCGACCTCTCGGCCGTCGGCGTGGATCCAGACGGCGGGCTGGCCGGTCGCCGGGTCAACCCCCTCGCGACCGTCGGGCCGGGTCTGAAGGCCCGAGGGGGGCACCGCCAGCAGCCGACCGGCGTAGGCGGTTCCTCGCGCCACCATCGCGCCTCGGATCTTGAGCCGATATTCATGCGGGGGGAGCCCGATCTCGTCGTGAATTCGCACCTGGGGCACGATCAGCCCCAGTTCGCGGGCAACCTTTTGCCGTACCCCTTTGAGTCGGGCGAGCAAATCGCCGCCACGCTCGGGATCGGCCAGCGGGATCAGGCGAAATCCAATCTCGAGTTCCAGGGGGTCGACATGGAGCAAATCCTCCATGTGATCGAGCAGCGACTCGCCCGCCTCGCCAGGGGCCGGGCGAGCGGGTGATTTGGTGATCGGGCGCTCGGACCGCCCTGTCGTGGGGGGGGGCGATCCAGGCCGGCGAGCCACCGCCGGCTCGGGCTCGGGCACGAACTCCGGGTCGGCGGCTTCGCTGATCCGGCCCGCCTGATAGTAAGCCCCCGCCGCGAGCGCCCCCGCGAGCGCGAGCAAGGGAAGCTTGGGAAGTGGGGTAAAGGCCAAGAGCGACGTGAACGCCGCCGCCGTCGCCAGCACGGTCGGGCGCGAAAGGAGCTGAAACGTCACGTCGCCACCCAGGTCGCTCGAGCTCGATGAGCGGGTCACGATCAGCCCCGCCGACAGCGAGATCAAAAACGCCGGCACCTGGCTCACGAGACCGTCCCCGATGGTCAGCTTGGTGAAGAGCCCAAGCGCGTCGCCCAGGCTCATTCCGTGCTCGAACACGCCCAGGTAGAGGCCCCCCAGGATATTGACGAACAGGATCACGACTCCGGCCACCGCGTCGCCCCGCACGAACCGGCTGGCCCCGTCCATGGCTCCAAAGAAATCGGCCTGGCGATAAATCTCTCCCCGCCTGCTCCTGGCCTGTTCCTGGTCGATCAGCCCGGCGTGGAGGTCGCTATCGATCGCCATCTGCCGGCCGGGAAGGCCGTCAAGCGTGAACCGGGCGGCCACCTCGCTGATTCGCGTCGCCCCCTGGGTGATCACCACGAACTGGATCACGACCAGGATCGCGAACAAAACCACCCCGACGAGCACCTTGTCGCCAGCCACGAATTCGCCGAAGGCCTGGATCACGCCGCCGGCGGCCGAGGGTCCATCGATCCCGCCGCGGGTCAACACGAGCCGGGTGGTCGCCACGTTCAGGACCAGGCGAAACAAGGTGGTGGTGAGCAAGAGCGTGGGGAAGGTGCTGAATTCCAGCGGCGATCGAACCGCCAGGGTGGTCAGGAGCATGATCAGGGCGACGGTGAGGTTGACGGCCAGGAGGACGTCGAGCAAGCGAGCGGGGATCGGGACGACCAGGACCAGGATCGCCCCCGTGATCGCGACGGGGAGGATCAGCCCGCGGAGCATCTCGGCTCGGGTTGGTCGTGATTGATCCGTCGTGGGAGGCACGTTTCTTCCTCCGGCCATCGCCGTCCGTGGGGTTTGACGGAATCACGCGCCCCGCGCGCTCGGATTCCTCGCTCCTCTTGGTTTGCGTCGCCGGCGTTTTGGCCGGCCGAGATCGCCGCGGCGGAACCGCCGCAATGGCAATCGAACTTCCTCGCGATGTGTGACGGAACCTTAACCCTTCCTCGGCCGAACGTCTAGAGCGAAAATCGGGAGGGCGAGGGGCGATCCCGCGCGCCGTGAATCTTGTTTTTCTCGGTCCCGGAGGCCCCGACTCGACTCTTCAAGGTTCTATACTCTGTACCAGTGGGGGTCCGCATTGATAACTTATTAACAATCCGGTCACGGCCGACCTTGCCAATCGTCGGTTGATCTCGTTCGAGACCAAATTCGGGAGGGCGCATGGGGGACGATCGCGAGGATCTCGCCCTATTTCATGAAGCGCTTGCGGTGCATCTGGGCTTCGCGCCCGAGCCGGCGGTCGGCGCGCTCGTGGTCGAACAGCCCGTGCTCACGGCCGAGGCCAGGCGGATTGTCAACACGGTCGCCCAGGGTCTGCTCGACCGCTATCATGGCGATCCTCGCGTCTGCTTGCGCGCGCTAGGCGATTTCGGCCGCGTGGTGGGCGACCTGATGCGCGAACACGCCAGCGGCTCTCAGCCCACGCTGGCACCGGTCGCCAATGGCACCATCGGTCGGCCGCTGGATGACGACCAGGACGACGATTCCGAAGGGCGTCTGGGCCTATCCACGTCGACCGGCATGCGGTTTCAGGTTTTGCGACCCCATGCCCAGGGGGGCATCGGCAAGGTCTCGGTCGCCTATGACGCCGAGCTTCAGCGCGAGGTCGCCCTCAAGCAAATCAAGCCCGAACGCGCTGACGACGCCGACAGTCGGGCCCGATTCCTGCTCGAGGCCGAGGTCACGGGCCGGCTCGAACACCCTGGCGTCGTCCCCGTTTATGGGCTTGGCGTTGACGACCGCGGGCGGCCATTTTACGCCATGCGATTCGTCCGCGGGGAAAGCTTCGAGGAGGCAATCAAGCGGTATCACGAAAACCCCGCCGACCGCCATGCCCAGGCCCTGGAATTGCGCAGACTGCTGGCGCGGTTTGTTGACGTCTGTCAGACCATCGCCTACGCCCATAGTCGTGGGGTCCTGCACCGGGATTTGAAACCGGCGAACATTCTCCTAGGCCCTTTCAATGAATCCCTGGTCGTCGATTGGGGCCTGGCGAAGCTTTACAACCGACCCCCACGACCCAACGGGCGAACGGGATCCGATCCGGATCAGGTCAAACTGGTGGTCGTGGATCAGCCCACCGAGCACGACACGGCGACCTGGCCGTCTCCTGAATCGTCGACGGCTACCAGCGAGCACGCATCCTTGCACGGCTCGCCGCCGCCTGGCGAGGGGGGAGACGCGGAAGCCCCCCGGGCGTTTACCAGCTCGACGGAAACGGCGGCCGGGACGGCCTTTGGCACGCCGGCGTTCATGAGCCCCGAACAGGCCGAGGGTCGGCACGACGAGCTCGGCCCGCCGAGCGACGTCTACAGCCTGGGGGCCATGCTTTACACCCTGGTCTGCGGCAAGGCTCCGTTCGAGTATCTCTGGTGCGACGTGACCGCTCTGCTTGAGCGGGTCAAGGTGGGGGATTTCGCCCCCCCACGCAAGATTGCCTCGCGCGTGCCGCGGGCGATCGAGGCCATCTGCATGAAGGCGATGGCCCGATCGCCAGGTGATCGCTACGCGACGGCGTCGTTGCTCGCCGCCGACATCGAGCGGTTCATGGCGGATGAGCCCGTCACCGCGTATCGCGAGCCTGTCTGGGCTCGAACCCTGCGCTGGGGGCGCGGGCATCGGACCATCGTGGCCGGGGCGACCGCTCTTTTGCTCACCGCCCTCGTGGGGCTCTCGGTCGGGGTGGTGTTGCTCGATCACGCGCAGAAACAAACCGACGCCCAGCGCAGGCTCGCGGTCGAGCAGCGGCGAATCGCCGTGGGCAAATCGCTCGAGCTCGATCAAAAGGCTCACTCCCTGCGCCGTCGCGACGCGATCAGCCGGGTCAATCTCGCCTCTCGTGAGTATCTCGACGACAACGTCGCCTTGGCCGACGCCCTCCTGGCCGGCTGCCCGCTCGACCTTCGCGATTGGGAGTGGGATTACGCCCGGCGGCTGGGACGATCGTCCCTGGCGACCTGGTCGGGCTCGAGCCTGGGACAGGACGTCTGGTGTACAGCGGTCTCGCCGGATGGAGGGCGGTTGGCGTCGGGCTCGGGGTCGTGGTATCAACCGGGCGAACAACCGACGGCCCAGCTTTTGGTTCGCGCCATTCCCTCGGGTGGGGAACTCGTCGCGGTTCGTGGCGAGAAAGGGGCGGTCCAGGCGGTCGCGTTCTCACCGGATGGCAAGCGGCTCGCGTTCGCGAGGGGGGTGACCGGCGGCGAGGTGTCGGCGCTGCTCACGGTGATGGAGCTCGACGGAGGGAAGGTCGTTTACACGGTTCCCGAGCGGGGCCTCAACATTCCTTGCTTGGCTTACTCTCCCGACGGTCGTTCGATCGCGGTGGGGCGAGGACTCTTTAATAGCTATGACCTGGCCGGCGACGTGGTGATTCGGGACGCCCAGACAGGGGCATCGCGGGGCGAGCCCATCGCCGGCAATCCCGGAGGCGTGATTAGCCTGGCCTACTCTCCGGACGGCAAGCGTCTCGTGCTCGCCGGGCGCGACCTGGCCCAGGTTCACGACCTCGACGCCCCCGGCCGCCCGCTGATCCATGAGCTCACGGGGCACGTCGGGTTCATCTATGCCGTCGCCTACAGTCCCGACGGAAAACTGATCGCCACCGGCGGCTGGGACAAGACGATTCGAACCTGGAACGCAAGCTCCGGCCGGATTCGCGACGTCCTCACCGGCCACCGAGGGTTCGTCCGCGGGCTCGCCTTCTCGCCCGATAATCAGCAACTCGTCTCCTGTGGCGAGGACGATAGCATCAGGCGCTGGGATTTGACCCAAGACTCCGAGACCGTGACCTATCACGGACATACTGGCTTTGTCCATACGATCGCCTTCACGCCCGGCGGAGGGTTTTTCGTCTCGGGAAGTGTCGACGGCACGGTCAAGGCCTGGCCCGTCGCCAGCCCGCTCGCGCAGCCGACCTACAACAACAGCGACGGCTGGGTAGGCCGGGTCGCGTTCTCGCCAAACGGTAAGGAGGTCGCCTCGTCGAATAACGGCGAGGTCCGGGTCTGGGACTCACGGACCGGCGAGGAACGCAAGCGCATCCCCGCCGCCGGTAACCGCCTGGGCGAGATCGCGCTCATCCACGCCCCCGACGGCAAGACCCTGGCCGCCAGCGGGCCGGAGGGAGTCCTGAACCTCTGGGACACCAGCTCATGGACGATCACCCGCTCGTTTCAGGACGGCACGGCTTCCCTGCTCGACGCCGCGTATTCACCCGACGGGCGATCCCTGGCCGCCGGGGGAAGTGACGGCTTCGTCCATGTCTGGGAGGCCGCCTCCGGCAAGCTCGCCTGGCGAACCAAGGCCCACGCCGGAACGACCATCGCCGTCTCATTCTCTCCCGACGGGACTCGACTCGCCACCGCCGGCGATGACGGCAAGGCCAAGATCTGGGATCTCGATCGTGGCGCTCTAGCCGTCGAATTCACAGGTCACAAAACGGGCGTGCGGGATGTCGCCTTTTCCCCCGACGGGCTCAAGGTCGCCTCCTGTGGCGGTGCCTATCGGGGCGAGGGCTCCGACGAGCTGTTTCTCTGGGATCCCGCGACCGGGCTCGAAATCAGACGGCTCTCGGGACACACCAGCCTGGTGACCTCGATCGCCTTTCTGCCAGGCAACCGGCGACTGGCGAGCACGAGCGACGACCGCACCGTCAAGCTCTGGGACGTGGTCCAGGGGGACGATGTCTACACCCTTCGGGGGCATACCTCCGGGGTCATCAGCATCGCGATCAGTAACGACGGCCGCCAAATTGTCACCGGAGGCATCGATTACACGGCACGAGTCTGGAGCACTCTGAACCCACGGGGGACCGAAGCCTTCACCCTGGCGATCCGACGCGCGGCCACTGAACGCGTCCAAAAGCTCTATGACCAGCACGAGCTCAAGGACGAGGTCCTAGCCGCCCTTAGGCAAGAGGCCAGCCTCCGGCCCGCGATCACCCGGGACGCGCTCGAGATCGCCGCCAATCGCACCGAGAGCGTCGGTCGGCTCAACGAAGAGGCATGGACCATCATCACTCGCCCAATCGCTCCCATGCCAAGCTATGAGCGAGCCCTCCGAATGATCGAGGCCGCTCGCCGCGTCGTCCAAAACGACCCAGGCCGAGCGGGCGATTTCCTGATCCCGCTCGCGCTCGCCAGGCTTCGATGTGGAAACGCGGAGCTCGCCCTCGAGACCCTCGCCCAGGCTCGAACTCAAAAGCCTGGCAAGCCCGAGCCGCTCGAGCTCTTCGTCCAGGCCATGGCCGCCGCCCGCCTCGCCCGAACCCAGGACGCCCAGACCGCCCTTCTGAGCTTGCGTGCCCTGGTCAAAACCCCCCGCCACGCTCACGACGCCCAGGCCCAAAAATTCCTCGGCGAGGCGGAGCGTGTGATCTCGCTCCATTAATCCCCTCTCATCGACCCGACTCAAGGGCGAAATACATGCGAAGCTCGGGAGGGCTCTTGGTCACGTCGTGCATCACTCCCAGATAGACTCCAGGCGCGACCTGGCGGATCTCGTCGCGGTATCGAGCGTAGATTCGCGAGGTCTGGGAATAGTCCAGGACAAGAGCAGGCTCGCCGTCGAGCCAGCTCGTTCCTTGGTAGACCCGGGCCTGTACGATACGGAGACCGAAAAAGCGATTGGTCGCGCGGTCGCCACCGGCCTCGAACACCTTCCCCTGCCACACGAGGCGTGCCCCGCGCGAAACCAATCGGCCCCTCCTCGTCCCTGGCGAGAGCAGGGCCACGCCGCGAATCGGCCCGGCCGGGATGGCCGCGACCGTCCCGCCACGATAGACGGCCTCGATCTCGGCCGGTCCCATCGAGCGTAGCCGCTCGAGCAACGGCGCGCTCGAGGGCTGCTCCTGGGCACCCGCCGAGCTCACTCCAAGCGCGCAAATCCACGCCACCGAGGCCAGCCTGAAAACACGTCCCGCCATCACGGCCCCCTATCCGCCCAAATCTCGCGACGGCTTGAACTCGCTCCGAGCAGGCTCGTTTCACCACCCGGTGCAGTCTATCCCATGAAACGCACGAAGGGGGATCTTACGACACGAATCAGGGGGTCGCGCGGATCAGTACGCTCTTGTGATGACCAAAACGATCGGTGGATATCCGGAGGGAGCGCGCCTGGCTCCCGTCTCGCGAACCAGGCGGCGATCGATTACACCCGTTGAAAAGAGTCCCAGCTCACAAGCCCGCCTTGGTCGATGGGGCTCGCGAGTCGATCATTTCGATCCAGCCCGATTGCTTGGGGGGTTGGCCGTGAAGGTGCTCGGCATCACGAGTGAAGTGGAGAAATCCAATACACATCTCGTCGGTCGTCTGCTCGCCCCAGGTGACAAGCTTGGGGGGCTTGTTGGGATTGGTTGGGTTCGCGGCGGAATTGTCAAAGTGGGCCAGGAGCTCAATCTTGGTCCCCGCCGGGATGGCCACGGACGCTTGAAAATCGTAAATGTCTTGCCAGTTGAAATCCCAATGGTCGACCTTGATCAGGATTTGCCGCTTGCCGTCGGGGAAGACGGCGGTGAGCAAGAAATCCTTCCCCAGCCAGTGCATGTGTGGGGTGATGGCGTGCAAGTGGACGTCAGCGCGGGCCGTCCACGAGCCGGTGACTTCGTGGTTGGATTCGCCGGCTGGGATTCGCAGGTTGGGCCGTGCGAGGACACGGGGGCGCGGCGGCGTCACGAGAGCGCCCCGGACGAGCTTGTCGATCGGCTCCGTGGCGAAATAGATCCCCACCTCGGAGGCATCGGTCTCAGGCTTTCCGTTCCGATGATAATGGACCTGGAGCAAGACATCGGCCTTCGCCGGGAGATACCGGCCCACGCCCCCCTTGAGTTCGTTGGGGAACTTCCCGGGTGCCCAACCACCCAGCCCCCCTGACGGGAAGAACGGCATGCCGTTCTTGAGCCTGCCATACCCGCCAAAGGTCAAATAACCTGGCCCCGGCTCGGCCTCGTCCAGCTCTCGAGCGCGTCCGGTGGTGTCGAACGCGCAAAGCATATGGTGGACGACGCGGGTGTTTCCCGGCCTGAAGTCGACCGCCCGGATAAAGCGTCCCTCGGTCAGATTGGTGGGGATGACGAACACGCGAAGCTCGTCGGGACCCGAGGCGGCGAGCTTATACCCCTGGCCTGGGGTCAAGACGAGGTCGGGCTTTCCGAGCGACCAGGCGGAGTCCCATCGTCGTGGAGCGGGGGCGTCCTTGGGGTCCCCCTCGGGGCAATCCGAGGCGACCCAATCGGCGAGGGTCTTGATCTCGGCGTCGTTCATGACCCGAGCGCCTCGGAACGGGCCGCCCGAATGGGTCGAGGCATGCCAGGGAGGCATTTTCCGGTCGTCGACCACCGATTGAATATCACTGGCCCGCTTCCGAGCCTGCTCGTACGTCAAAAGCGCGAACGGGGCGACCTGCCCTGGCCGATGGCAGTCCTGGCAATGCTTCTGGAGCAAGGGCTCGACGTCACGGTGATACGTCGGGTCCGCGAACGCGCCCGCCCGCGAACCACCCAGAAGGCACACACCCATAAGACCCACCCCGCGAACGACCCTGGTCATCATCCGACGCATCGATTGACCTCTTGGAGGGAACGGCGGCTCCAGTCGCCTCGGTTGATTCCGGGCCACGGCATCCGTGGAAACTCGCCTCACCAATCCTAGGTTCCTACCTGGCGAAACCAAAAAAGATTCAACGTCGGAATCGCGGGGACTCGTTAACGCGCCGCGAGCGCATCCCGAACCGTGGGACGGCGAAGGTCGGGCAGATGCTCGAGCAAGCGCGACGAATCGAGTGAGACGTCCAGCGGTCGAGGCTCGGCGGATGGGACGTCGCGGCTCTGGTTCGGCAGCGCCAGCGTGGGGTCGATGCCCAGGGCGATCGCGCATTGGCGCATGTGCTCGTGGCGGCTCATTCGCTCGGGTCCTCCCACGTGGACGATCCCGATCAGGTGGGTGGTCGCGAGCATGAGCAAGACCCTGGCGGCCGTGGCGTAGTCAAGCGGGGTACGGAACTCGTCGGTGAAGAACGCCTGGGGAACGCCCGACCGGAGGGAGGCGATCGCCTGGTCGAAGAAACTCCCTCGGGCCGACGGCGTGGGGCCATAGAGAAGGCTCATGCGCGCTGACAGACATCCTGGCCGACCCTCCAGGACCATCTCGGCGGCGCGTTTGGTCTGGCCATAGACCATGACCGGACGAGCGAGGTCGTCCTCGGCGCGCCAGGACCCCGTGCCGTCGAAGACCAGGTCGGTCGAGACCAGAATCAAGCGTCGATGGTGGCGAACGCACCAATCGGCGACGCGGGCGGTCGCCTCGACGTTGACTTTGCGAGCGCGCTCGGGATCACGATACGCCTCGCCGGCCGCGCTCACGGCGGCGGCATGGATCACCACCGAAGGATCATCGGCCGCGAGGGCGGTCTCGACGGCGCGGGGGTCGGTGATCTCGACCGGGCGGAGGCCCGGATCGCGGGTGGTCGGGCCGCTCCAGCAGGCGAGTCGCCGGGACGTCATCGCCGCGTGTTCGCGTAGGACCGCGCCAAGCCGTCCGCTCGCGCCTGTCGCCAAAATCCGCTCGCCAGGCACTTCATGCCTCCCTCGCTCGATTTTTCTCAAGCGGGACTCGAGATCACACCAAGATCCGTCGATTCAACACCGACAGAGTCGAACTGATCCATTTTCGCCCCGCATGTCCCCGCAGGCAACCTGGAGTACCCCGCGATGAAGATTCGCGACGTGCCGCTTGACGACCTGGTGATCGAACCTAGCCTGAATCTTCGCGATCGGCTCGACGACTTTACCGTCGAGCGATACGCCGACTCCTGGGAACGACTGCCACCCATCACGATTTACGAGGTCGAGAAGAAATACCTCGTCGCCGACGGCTTTCATCGCCACGCCGCCGCGGTCATGCTCGGCAAGCGCGCCATCAAGGCGGAGATCATCCAGGGGACGATGACCGACGCGCTCGACTTTGTCGCGAGCGTGAACCTGTTTCACGGCCTCCCCCTGACCCGAGCCGAGCGGCGGCGAGCGGTCGAGGTCAAGCTCAAGCTTCATCACGACTGGTCCGACCGCCGAATGGCCGAGGAACTGGCCGTCAGCCGAGAGCTCGTGGCCAAGATCCGCCGCCAGTTGATCGAGGCGCGGCAGATCCCGAATCTCCCCGGACGCGTGGGCGCTGACGGTAAGCTCTACACCTCCGCCGGACTCCCCAAGGACCCCCACGAACGCCTCCCCAAGGACCGCCCCGTCGACCCCGACGACCAGACCACGTCCGAAGGCAAGCGCGGAATGGGAACCGCGACCGCCCCCTGGGCGGAAACCGCCCCACCCGACACCCACGCGCCCACTCGCACGGCCGAATCGAGCGCGTTCCCCGATCTTCCCGTCGAACCCAAGGCGATCGCGGAGAGCGGTCCCGTCGAGGTGACGAGCGCGACGATCGACGAGATGCTCGAGCTCATGTCCAAGCAAATCATGCAGCTCATCGCGTGGACGCAGGCCGAGGGTTTTGTCGAGGCCTATCGCCAGGCTCGACCGGGCGCTCGCGGTCTCTTTCACACGGCCGCGATCAAGCTGGCGGCCCGCGCGGATCAGCTTCGCCGGGGCTGAGATTGAGTGATTTCAGGCGCGGGACTCGTGCGTCC
>JAKBAP010000133.1 GCA_021808995.1 Planctomycetota bacterium
GATGGCCTTGGTCAGAAATGACTCGATCTGAGCCGAGGTCAGGCCCAGGCCATTGAGAATGGCGACGAGGTTGACTCCCTCACCCGCGTTTCCACCAAGGATCTTTCCGGCGGCCGAGGTGATGGCACTGAGCAGTCCTCCGCCGGTCGTCTCCTCGACCCCCTTGGGGGCATCATCCATCATCTCGGTCGCGCCCGGAATCGCGGATTCGAGCTTTCCAAACGTCCCGGGGCCAAGCTCGCTCCGCAGGAAGTTGAGGAGCACGCCGAGCGCCTTGTGAGCGGTGTCGGGGGCGATACCGACATGAGAGGCGATGGCATCGACCAAGTCAGACATAGTCATTTCCTTTCGAGTGGAAAACCCTTGCAAGGACGATGGGAAAGGCGAAAGATCAATGGCAATCGTGAGTGATGTCACAATCACGGTCGAGGATCGCCCCGTTATTCATCGTCTCACCGATCGTCGGTTGGAGGTGAGGAGACTGGACCCGGGAACGGTCAGCGCTGTCAGAGGCTGGTGGCCCCGAAGGTATCACCCTGGTTGACGTCCCCGGTGTCAAACCCGTGGCGAAACCACCGCATGCGTTGCTCGGACGTGCCATGGGTGAACGAATCGGGGACGACGTAGCCCTGGGTTTCCCGTTCGAGGGTGTCGTCGCCGATGGCGTTCGCGGCTCGCAAGCCGTCCTCGATATCGCCCGAATCAAGGATCTTGCGGGTTCGTTGCACATGGTTCGCCCAGACACCCGCGAAAAAATCGGCCTGGAGCTCGAGTCGGACCGAGAGCCGCTTGGCCTCGACCCCGCCCAGGGCTTGCTGTCGGGCCCGGACCTTCTCGCTGATCCCGAGCAGATTTTGGACGTGGTGGCCGATCTCATGAGCGACGACATAAGCCTGGGCGAAATCGCCGGGGGCGTGGAATCGTTGCTGGAGCTCGTCGAAAAACGCCAGATCAAGGTAGACCTTCTCGTCCCCCGGGCAATAAAAGGGTCCGACAGCCGAGCTGGCAAGGCCGCAAGCGGATTCGACGTGCCTGGAGAAGAGAACAAGCTTGGGTTTCTGGTATTGCCGCCCCTTGCGGCGGAAGATGTCATTCCAGACGTCCTCGGTGCTACCAAGGATGGCGGCCACGAAATCCTTGCGCTCTTCCTCGGCGGGGCTGAACGGGCGGGCGGGCGCGCCGGCCCCAGGCCGAGCGGGGCCGGCCGCCCTTTGGTTGGCCTGGAGTAGATTGAGCACCTGGCGTGGATCCGCCCCCAGGAAAATCGCCACGAGCACGATGATCAGCGTTCCGACGCCGCCACCGACGGCCGCGCCGGCCGGGATCGCCCGCCGCTGATCCTCGAGATTGTCGCTTCGTCGTTCGTCTTGCCAGCGCATCCTTGAATCACCCACGCGAATGGCCAAAAAATCGAAGAGATCTAATATTCTTATCGCCGTCACGCTCGCGTGGCAAGCGCTCTTGATCGGAACCGATCGGGCCCCCAGCCGCCAGGGGCACCCTCGGGGTTCTTTTTATCGCCGGCTCGGATGCGGCTGGCTTTGGGTTCTGGTTCAGGTATGCTGGTTTGGCGCGGATCGAGCTTGTTGGAGACGCCGTGTCAACGACGTTTCGGGCGGGGCGAGCGCGTCACCTTTCATTTTCCTCGTTGATCGACCGACTCGAAATCCACTCAAATCGAAGGGGATTGATTTCATGTCACGCGCGGTGTTTTTGAGGGCGACCGCGACGGTCGCCCTGGCGGCGATGGTCACGGCGGCGGGTCTAGGCCAAGGACAGGGCCAAACGGCCGCTCCAACCGCCTCCCGAGGCCAGGTCAAGGACAAGGCGAAGGCCAAGACCCTGGTTGATCTGAACACGGCCACGCTGACGGAGCTCGAGGAGCTGCCCTCCGTCGGTCCAGCCGTGGCGAAAAAGATCGTCTCGGGCCGTCCGTACAAGGCGATCGACGACCTGACCAAGGCGGGTATCTCGGACCGAACCTTGGGCGCGATCCGCGACCTGGTTCAGGTTGGCCCGGGCTCCACGGCCAAGGCGGCCGTGAAACGCGCAGCCCCCGGCGCGATGAAAAAGGCACCGGCCAAAGTCAATCTGAACAAGGCCCCACTGGCGGATCTGGAGGCTCTTCCCGGCATCGGGCCCGCGCATGCCAAGGCGATCATCGAGGGCCGGCCCTATGGCGCGGTCGACGAGCTTTCGAGGATCAAGGGATTGGGCGCGGCTCGAATTGACGAAATCCGTGGTCTGGTCTCGGTCGAGGATCCGGCCACCCCCAAGACCAAGGCCGCTCCAGGCCGGATGGCGCGGCGAGCGCCCGCGGTTGAGAAGGCCGTCGAGAAAGCCGCGCCCGGGCGCAAGATCGACCTGAACACGGCCACCAAGGAAGAGCTCGACACCCTTCCCGGGATTGGACCGGTCAAGGCCCAGGCGATCATTGAAAAACGCCCGTTCAAGACCATCGAGGACATCATGAAGGTGCCAGGCATCAAGGAAGGCGAATTCGCCAAGATCAAGCACTTGATCAACGTGAAATAGCCTGGCCCCCGGCCGGTTTTGGACGCGAGATCGATGCCTGGCCGCGCCGGCGTTCATCCGCCGGGGTAGCCAGGCTTTTTTGTCGCCCGATTTCGCTATGATGGTGAAGGCAAGGGCGGGTCGCCGGCTGGGTGGCGACGGGGAGGGTAGGAGTGAGTCGGGGAGTGTGAGCGACCTCATGAAGACCGAACGGCGGATGGGCCAAGCGAGCGCGGCGATCCTGATCTCGCTCGTGTTGGCGCGGGCCCAGGCGAGCGAGCCGCCAGACATCGGGGCCTTCCCCGTGGATTCGGCCGGCCGGGCCCTCAACCTGGGCTTTGAGACGGGAACCCTCGCCGACTGGACAGCCGAGGGAGAAGCCTTCAAGGGACAGCCGATCGCGGGGGACGTGGTCGCGCGGCGACGGAGCGATTCGCGGAGCGATCACGCGGGACGCTACTGGGTGGGAAGTTACGAACGCGGCGGCGACGCCCCCACGGGCACCCTAACCTCGCGCCCGTTTCGAGCGACCAGGCCCTTCGCCAGCTTTCTGGTCGGCGGGGGCTCGCGCCCCGGCACCCGGGTCGAGGTGGTCGCCATCGACACCAGCGAGGTGCTCTTTCACGCCTCGGGCGATGATGACGAGCGAATGGAGCGGGTCGTCGTCGACCTGTCGAGCGCTCAGGGTCGGACGCTCGTGATCCGGTTGGTCGATCACGAGAGTGGCGGCTGGGGCCACGTCAATTTCGACGATTTTCGAATCCATGCCACGCGGCCACGAGTCCCCTCCCGGCGACGAGAGTCCACCCCGGACGTGGTCGCCCACGCGGGTCTCGCTCCCGAGGCGGCCGCCAGGGCCATGACCCTGCCGGCCGGTTTTCAGGTGACTCTCTTCGCGGGCGAGCCGGACGTCGTTCAACCGATCGCCATGACGGTCGACGACCGCGGCCGCGTCTGGGTCGCCGAGGCCTACTCGTACCCACGCAAGGTTCCGGCGAGCGAGGCCCAGGACCGCATCCTGATCCTGGAGGACTCCAACGGCGATGGCCGGTTTGACTCGCGCAAGGTCTTCGCCGAAAAGCTCAACCTGGTCAGCGGGCTCGAGGTCGGATACGGCGGTGCCTGGGTGGGGGCGGCTCCCGACCTGCTCTTCATCCCCGACCGAGACGGCGATGACCACCCCGACGGCCCCCCCGAGGTCGTCCTCGACGGCTGGGGCTCGCACGACACCCATGAGACCCTGAATAGCCTTGCCTGGGGGCCCGACGGCTGGCTCCACGGCTGCCACGGCGTCTTTACCCACTCCCGCGTCGGCAAGCCGGGCGCTCCCGACAAGGACCGCACCCCCTTGAACGCCGGCGTCTGGCGCTATCACCCCACCCGAAAGGTCTTCGAGCTGTTCGCCGAGGGGACGAGCAACCCCTGGGGCGTCGATTGGGACGAACGCGGGCGGATGTTCATAACCGCCTGCGTGATTCCCCACCTTTACTACATGATCCAGGGAGGCCGTTACGAACGCCAGGCGGGCCAACATTTTAACCAGTACACCTATGACGACATCAAGACCATCGCGGATCATCGTCACTACGTGGGCGCCAACCCGCACGCGGGCAATGGACGGTCGGACCAGGCCGGGGGGGGCCACGCCCACGCCGGGGCGATGATTTATCAGGGGGGGGATTGGCCCGACGAATATCGGGGGTCGATCTTCATGAACAACATCCACGGCGCCAGGATCAATCGCGATATCCTGAAGCCGAGCGGCTCGGGATTCGTCGGAACCCACGCCCCCGATTTCTTGCTCGCGAACGACGTCTGGTCGCAGATCGTGAGCATCAAGCAGGCCCCAGACGGCGGCGTCTATCTGCTCGATTGGTACGACAAGAATCAATGCCACCATGCCGAGGTCGACGCCCACGATCGCACCAACGGGCGGATCTTCAAGGTGACCCATGGCGCTCCCCGAGGTTGGGACGTGGACCTGGGCAAGGCCGAGGATCAGGCCCTGGCCGCGGAGCTGGCGGGCGATGAATGGAGCGCGCGGCACGCCCGGCGGATCCTCGCGGAACGGGGTCCACGGGCGGAGACCCAAGAACTGCTCGAGGACATGCTGGAGGGGTTCCCCGCTCGTCCCGTGGTGCGGCTGCGGGCGCTCTGGGCGCTTCACGCCAGCGCGAGCCTGAGCGAGCAAGAATTGCTCCTCGCGATCGAGGATGCCGATCCCTCGGTCCGAGCCTGGGCGATCCGACTTTCCGTCGATCAGGGTCGACCTCCGTCGGCCCTCCTGAAGCGAATCGCCGAGCTGGCTCGAGACGAAGTCGCGCCCGAGGTCCGGCTGGCCCTGGCCTCCGCGGTGGGTCGGTTACCACTCGAGGACCGCTGGGTTCCGATCGAGGGCCTCCTGGCCCGGGGGGGAGACGCGGCCGACCACAATCTGCCACTCATGATCTGGTATGCCCTCGAGCCGTTGGGGAGGGTCGATCCCACGGCCGCGATGGCGCGGGCCGAGCGGACCCCGATCGTGATGATCGCGGGCTTCATGGCCCGGCGCGTGGCGTCGGCGCGGACGGACGAGACGCTCGCGATCGTGCTCAAGGCGGCCGTTCGGGCGACGGATTCCGCCCATCGCCTCGCCCTGCTGGATGGCATCGCCATGTCGTATCAAGGAACGAAACGGCGGTCGCCCCCCGATGCCTGGGTGAAGGCCGCCCCGACGCTGGCGGCCGATCCCGATCCCGGCGTCCGCGGCTTGATGCTTGAGCTCGGCGCTGAATTCGGTGACGTCGCGTCGGCGAGGGGCCTGCGCGCCATCGTCGGCGACCCGGCCGCGATCGTGTCCGCCCGGCGAAATGCGATGGCCACGCTAGTCCGGCTCAAGGACGCCGAGCTCCCCCCGATCTTGCGAGGTTTGGTCGAGTCCCCGGCTGGCGTGGCCGATCCGGAGATCCGGGGCGCGGCCGTGCGCGGCCTGGCAAGTTACGTCGACCCGGCCGCCGATCGCGCCCTTCTGGGGGTCTACGCGAGACTGGGCGAGACCGAGCGACGTGATGTCCTGAACACCCTGGCCGCCCGGAAATCCTCGGCTCGGCTGCTCCTGACAGCCCTTGAGTCAGGCGCGATCCCACGGGGCGATTTCACGGCCGATCTGGCCCGGCAGGTCGCCAATCTCGACGACCCCGACCTCCGCGAGCCGCTGGCCCGCGTCTGGGGCTCCGCCCGGAAAACCTCGGCCGACCGCGCTCGCTTGATTCGCGAATACAAGGCCCTGCTCGTGAAGCCCGCCTCGCCGGCCGCCGATCCCTCGCTCGGACGCGCGGTCTTCGCCAAAGTTTGCCGGCAGTGCCATGTTCTCTTTGGCGAGGGGGGCAAGATCGGCCCCGAACTCACCGGTTCGAATCGCGCCGACCTGGATTATGTGCTGTCGAACGTCCTCGATCCAAGCGCCTTGATCGGCAAGGATTACCTGGCCCAGGTCGTGGCGACCACCGACGGCCGGGTCTTGACCGGGATTATCAAGGCCGAGGACGACGCCTCGATCACCCTGGCCCTCCCCAACGAGACACTGACGATCCCCAAAACCGAGATCGACGCCCGCCGTTCAAGCGACCAATCGATGATGCCCGAGGACCTCTGGAAGCCACTCTCCGAGCACGAAATCCGGTCGCTGGTCGCCTACCTGGCAAGCCCGGCCCAGGTCTCGGCCCCGACCCCCGGCGGCGAGGCCGCCCCGTGAACGACGCGAACTTCACCAGACGGCTCGTCTTCCTGGGAACAGGCACGTCGACCGGCGTGCCCATGATCGGTTGCGATTGCGCGGTCTGCTCCTCCAACGATCCCCGCAACCAGCGAACCCGTCCCAGCGTCCTGCTCATGCTCAAGGAGGGCAACCTGCTGATCGACACCACCCCGGAGATGCGGATTCAGCTCTTACGGAGCGGGATCAGGCGGGTTCACTCGATTGCTTATACACATCATCACGCGGATCACTTGTTTGGCCTCGACGACGCCCGCTTGTTCCCTCGATGGCTGGGGGGGCCGGTGCCGATTCATTGCGAGCAACAGGTCGAGGATTGCATTCGTCGGGTGTTTCATTACGCGTTCACCGATTCGGGGGCGTCGGCGTCCGGGTTTGTGCCCAAGCTCGATTTTCTCAGGATTTCGCCCGCGAGTCCCTTCGAGACCCTGGGCGAGACCGTGCTGCCGATCCGGCTCGAGCATGGGCCGTTTCCGGTGCTAGGCTTTCGGGTGGGAAACATGGCGTATTGCACCGACGTCAGCCGAATTCCCGAGGCCAGCCGGGTGCTCCTGGAGGGGCTGGACATCCTGGTTCTGGACGCTCTTCGGCTCGAACCCCATCCGACGCATTTTTCACTCGCCCAGGCACTCGAGGAGATCGCCATCCTGAAGCCCGGGCGGACCTACTTGACGCATCTATCGCATGGTTTTGATCATGGTCCCACCGAGGCAACCCTACCGTCGGGGGTGTCGCTCGCTTACGACGGCCTCACGGTCGAGTTCTAGCGCCGGCGAAGACCGGAATCTCCCGCGATTGGGGATGCCGCGAGGGACCATTCTTGTTTCACGAGGAGTTCGCCCTGGATGTCCGCCGACCCCGCCATCATGGAACGCCTTCACCGTCATGGACAGGAGCATCTGGTGCAATACTGGGCCGAGCTCGAGGCCGAGGCCCGAGCGGTACTCGTGGCCGAGATCGAATCGATCGATTTCGAGCAACTTGATCGGTTGATCGCCCAGTTCGTTCGCGGCGACGAGGACATCCACGTGGCGGCGAGCGATGTCGAGCCCATCGAGGTGACCCGAATGCCCGAGACCGACGGCCAGCGCGCGTCTCGCAGGCGGTCGGCCAGCCTGGGCGCGGAGATGTTGGCCGCGGGCGAGGTCGGGGTGGTGTTGGTCGCCGGCGGTTCGGGCACCCGGCTGGGTTTCGAGGGGCCCAAGGGGACCTTTCCAATCGGCCCCGTCTCATCCGCGAGCCTGTTCCAGATCCACGCGGAAAAGATCGTCGCCCTCTCGCGCAGGCACGGGCGGCCGATCCCGCTTTACATCATGACCAGCCCCGAGAATCACCAGGCGACGATTGATTTTCTTGATCGCCACGACCGTTTCGGTCTCGAGCACTTGCGTTGTTTTCCGCAGGGTCGGATGCCGGTCGTCGATCGGGTGACGGGAAAAGTCCTGCTTTCGAGCCGCGATCACGTGTCGTTCGCCCCCGACGGGCACGGCGGCGTGCTGGCCGCCCTGGCCGCGCCCGCGGGCGACCAGTCGTGCCTGGACGAAATGAGGGATCTGGGCGTGAACACGCTGTTTTACTTTCAGGTTGATAATCCCATGGTCCGGATCGCCGACCCGACGTTCCTGGGGCTGCATCGGGAGGCGGCCGCGGAGATGTCGTTCAAGGTGGTCGAGCGGCAAGCGCCCGAGGAGAAACTGGGGGTCGTGGTTCGCGTGAAGGGGCGACCGAGCGTGATTGAGTATTCCGACCTCGCTCCCGAGCTGGCCGCGCGGCGAATCGGCTCGGGGACCCTGGAGCTCTGGGCCGGCAGCATCGCGGTGCATATCCTGGAGCGATCGTTCGTCGAGCGAATGGCGGGGGACGGGCGGCTTCCGTATCATCGGGCGATCAAGAAAACGCCGTTCCTCGACGATTCAGGGCGAGAGAACCGACCCGATTCGCCCAATTCCGTCAAGTTCGAGCAATTCATCTTCGACGCGTTGCCGAGAGCCGAGCGCTGGTCGATCGTGGAAACGGATCGGGCCGGTGAGTTCGAGCCGCTCAAGAACGCCGTCGGCCCCGAATCGCCGGCCACCGTGCATCAGCGAATGAGCGACCAATTTGGCGACTGGCTCGAGCAAGCGGGGGCTGTCGTTCCCCGGCGGCCCGACGGGGGAGTGGCGTTCGGGATCGAAATCAGCCCGCTGTTCGCGCTCGACGCGGCCGAGCTTCGTGCCAAGATCGAACCGGGATTGGTCGTCGAGCGTCCGATTTATTTGCGTTAGACAAACGTGAGGGAAGGGGTGGGCGGGGATGTTGCACGCGGTGATCATGGCGGGTGGGAGCGGGACCCGGTTCTGGCCGAGGAGCCGTCGCGATCGGCCCAAGCAATTGCTTCGTCTGGCCGGTGAGCGGACGATGCTCCAGCGGACGGTTGATCGGATCGGTCCCCTAGTGGACCGGGATCGAATCCTGGTTGTGACAGGGGCCGATCAGGCGGTGGCGACGGCGAGCCAGCTTGGCGAATTGCCCCCTCACAACATCGTCGCGGAGCCCGCCCCGCGCGATACGGCGGCCTGCGTCGGCCTGGCGGCCGGACTGGTGGCCTCCCGAGATCCCGAGGGGGTCATGGTGGTGATGCCGGCCGACCATGTGATCGAGCCCACCCAGGCGTTCCACGCCAGCATCGCCTCCGCGGTCGCGATCCTCGCCCAGGATCCGGCCGCGCTGGTGACCTTCGGAGTCATCCCCACCCGCCCTGAAACCGGCTATGGATACATCGAGAAAGGACCGCCCCTCACGGTCGGCGACGGCGCGATCGCGCATCGGGTGGCCCGATTCCGAGAAAAACCGGACCTGGAGACCGCCCAGGAGTTCCTCGCGACCGGCCGTTTTCTCTGGAACGCGGGGATTTTCGTCTGGCGAGCGGCGACGATTCTGGACGAGATCAAGACCCATCGCCCGCTCCTGGCCCAGGGACTCTCGGAGATCCTGGCGACCCATGGGACACCCCAATTTCATGAGACGCTCGAACGGCTCTTTCCCAACCTGGAGCGGGTGCCGATCGACAAGGCCGTCCTCGAGCGCTCGGCCAAGGTCGCCGTGATCGAGGCCCCTTATCGCTGGAGCGACGTCGGCGATTGGCGAGCGCTCGCGGCCTTTCTTGAGGTCGACCCCGCTGGAAACGCCGTCCAGGGAAACGTGGTCGCGCGTGATACCAAGGATTCGATCCTGGTGTCCGAGGAGGGGGGCCTGGTGGCCGTGCTGGGTGTCGAGGGTCTCGTCGTGATCCAGGCCGGCGGCGCGGTCCTGGTCGCTCGCAAGGACCAGCTCGACCAGCTCAAGCCGCTGGTCGAGGGGCTCTCGGGCGCGGGCTTTTCCGCCTTTCTGTGAGTCCGCGGTTCGATTTTAAGGGAGGTCCAATGTTACGGATCATCGCGGGTCAGCGGAGGGGGCATAAATTCGACGGACCGGTGGTCACGTCCGATCTCCGGCCGACCACCGACCGGGTGCGGGAATCGCTGTTTAACATCCTGGGCGAGCTGGTGGTCGATCGGCTCGTGATCGACCTGTTCGCCGGAACCGGCGCCCTGGGGCTCGAGGCCCTGAGCCGAGGGGCCTCGCGGGCGATCTTCGTGGATCTGGACCGCAAGAGCGTGGCGCTGATTCACAAGAACATCGCGACCCTGCGTTACGAGGACCGGGCATCCGTGCGGCTCGGCGACGCCTATCGTTGGGGGCGGTCGTTCGAGTCAATCGAGGGACGGCCAATCGTCGCCCTGCTCGACCCCCCCTATCGCGATTACCAACACAAGGGCCGTCGCGTGCAGGCGCTGATCAAGGAATTCATGGAACGATCGCCGCCAGGCTCGGCGATCGCGCTGGAATCCGGGCATGGACCCGATGAGAGCATCCTGCCCGATCTCGAGGCATGGGACGTCCGTCGATACGGCAACACGCGGATCGCCATCTGGGTCGCTCCCGACCCCGATCACCCCAGGCAGGCAACACCCGATCCCGAGCCATTCGAACTTCTCGACGAGGAGAGGGCCAATGTCGACGCCTGATCCGTCTCGCGGGTTCGCGCTTGAGGTCGTCAGGCGGTTGCGATCGGCCGGCTACCAGGCTCTCTGGGCCGGTGGCTGCGTGCGCGACCTGCTCCTGGGCGAGTCGCCGGCCGATTATGACGTCGCGACCGACGCCCGGCCCGAGCAAGTGATGGCCACCCTTCGGTTTCGCGCCGTCGCCGTCGGAGCGGCGTTCGGGGTGATACGGGTGATGGACCCGCGCGGGCAGGGCCAGGATGTCGAGATCGCGACCTTCCGCGGCGATGGCCCCTATCTGGACGGAAGACGCCCCGAATCGGTCGTCTTTGGGTCACCCGAAATCGACGCCGCCAGGCGCGATTTCACGATCAACGGCATGTTCCTGGACCCGATCGAAAACCAGGTCATCGACTACGTCGGCGGCCGGGAGGATCTCAAGGCCCACGTGCTCAGGGCCATCGGCGACCCCCACGCCCGCTTTCGCGAGGACCAGCTCCGCTTGCTTCGAGCCGTCCGCATGGCCGCTCGATTGGATTTCCAGATCGAATCCAACACCCGCGCCGCCGTCAGGGAGCTCGCGAGCTTCCTCGGAACCGTCTCCGCCGAGCGGATCGCCCAGGAACTCCGCAAAATGCTGGTGCATCCCACCCGCGCTCGTGCTCTTGACCTGTTTCTCGATCTCGGGCTCGCCCGGTCGGTCCTGGCCCCACTGCCCCCCATGCGCGGACTGTTTCGGGGCTCGCCCATGCAGCCTGAGGGGGACCTGTGGGACCATACCATGCTCGTCCTTAAGCTCCTACCCAACGAGCCGACCTTTCCCCTGGCGATGGCCGCCCTCTTGCACGACGCCGGAAAGCCCGCCGTGAAAACGCGAGACGGCCGCCGGATCATCTATCCCGACCACCCCCGCGCCGGCGCGGGGATCGCGGATCAGGTTTCGCGCTCGCTCAAACTCGCGAATTCCGAGCGCGAGCGAGTGGTCTGGCTGGTCGCCAATCACGAGGTGCTCTGGAGCGCCCGCTCACTCCCCGATTCGCGGCTCAAGCGGATCCTGGCCTCGGCCGGCGCGGACGAGCTCCTGGCCCTCCATCGAGCCGACGCGCTGGCCTCGATCGGAACCGCCGACCATGTCGATTTCTGCGAGTTTTACAGGACCGAGCTGCCGCGTGGGCCCCTGAATCCTCCACCTCTCCTCACCGGCCACGACCTGGTGGCCCATGGGCTCACGCCGGGTACCCACTTCGCATCCCTGCTGGAACGGCTCCGCGACGCACAGCTCGAGGGGCGACTCGAATCCCAGGCCCAGGCACTCGAATGGATCGACGCCGAGTCCGCCACCACGACCGGACTCCGAAAACAGGGTGAGTTGCCGGAGGGTCTCAAGCGGTCT
>JAKBAP010000134.1 GCA_021808995.1 Planctomycetota bacterium
CCACGTGGATCAATCGCACGAAGGGCCGAGGATGGGGCTGGGAGTTGTGATAGCCCGCGACGCGATCGGGCCGCTCAGTTCTTGGCGTCCTTCTGGGCTTCGGCGGCCTTTTTCCGCGTCTCGGCCCTCGTTTTCTCGCGGGCTTCAAGTTCGGCTGCTTGCCGCTTTCTCACGAGCTCGCGCTGGGCCGCCTCGTCCTTGGTCTCGATCCCGAGCAGGAGGGGGATGACGTCGTCTCGACCGGGTGCCGAGTACGGCCCGAAGGTCAGGCCGAAATGCACCTTGGTGGTGGTTTTCCAGATCACTCGCTGGGCCTCGTTCAGCGTGGGCGACACGTAACGATCGATGGTGGCTGGGTAGTACGAATTACCATGGACCAAGTAATCGAGATAAAGCGTCCAGCCGCCGTCCCAGTGTTCGGAGAGCGACTCTGTGATTGTCGTGCGCTGGTCATCCGAGAGGTGGAGCTCGCGATCGAGGCAGTCGACCAAGAACCGGACTCCGGCCTTGCGCTCGAGTTCGCCACGGCGGGCGGATTCGGTTTGGTAGATTCGGTACTGGTCGGCGGTGAGGTGCTTTTTGAACATGACGGCGAGCGTTCGCCGGAGCATGCCAGGAGCGTCGTCTTGTCGATCGCCGGCTCGACGGGCCTGAACCTGGTCCTGGACGAGCGTGTTCGCCACGTCCTCGAGTACCTTTCCCGAGTCCGCGTGGATCTTGATCAGAGTGGGTTTATCGAGCTTGCACACGCCCCTGGCGAAGAGCAGCTCCGCGTGGACTAGTGGCTTTCCCTGCTGGATCAACCGCGCGATCATGGGGTTCTGATTGGCGTTGGCAATCACCACCTTGGGTCGCGCCACCACGACTTTTTTGGTGGTGACGGACTGATCGGCCGGGGCCGCCTTGACGACGACCTGTTGTTTTGTGATCACGAGTTCAAACGGATCGGGTGAGAGCGCTCCAGCGGCGACCAGGGAGCGGGTCGCCAAGGCCGCGAGCGCTGTCGCGGCGAGGCGGGCGAGAGCGCTCGTTCCGCGGTCGCCGGTTGGCGTTCCCCTGGCCCTGGTTTTCGAGCGCGATGTGATCATCGTTCATAGATTGGTAGGAACCGGAAGTTGACCGCGAGCGCCAGGAGTGACAGCGACGTGCTCACCGAGTTGCCGAGCTGGCCGCGAAAGCTGCCGTCGGAGGCCTGGGCTTGCTTGAGCTGGCGGACCAAGAGCTTGTTCCATTTTTCCCAGGTCTCCATGTCTCCCTGAAAGAGGGCCTGGGCCTCGTAATAGCGGGCGTACTCGGGCCAGGCTTGCTGGGGCATTTGCTCGATGCGCTGTTTGAGGTAGTCGAGCGTGGCCTTGTATTGCTTGAGATCCTTGCGCCTGGAGACGGAATAGACGAGGGTGGCGATCGAGCTGCGGGCGATCGACTCGCCGAAGCCCCCCATGCCACCGGCGTAACCGACCTCGCCGGAGGGGGAAGTCATCGAGACATAAAACGCGATGGCTTTGTCGATGGTGTCGTCGGGGACCTCGATGCCGGCGTTGCGGGCGGCCAGGAGGCCGACCAGGACCGAGCCGCTGACCGAGGTGTCGGCGTCGGTGGAATTGGGCGAGTAGCGCCAGGCATTGAGCTGGTTCTTTTTCTGCGAGGTGATGGCCGCGCGGACGGCGAGCTCGAGGGCCTGGCCGATCGATCGGGGGCCTTTTTCATTGACGTAGAGGCTGCGTTCGTCGACGACACCGTAGGCTTCGGCCAGGGAGAGCATCGAGAAGCCGTGGTGATACATGCTCGACCCGATGATGCCGGTGTCGGCGTCCTGGGTCTTGATGATGCTTCGGATCGCCTTGCGGATGTGGTTTGAATAGGGCCCGAAATTGGGGTCTTCGCCGCAGGCCAGGAAGACCATGAGCCCCAGGCCGGTGCATCCAGGGCCCTGTTCGCCGCCGGAGCCGGTCCAGTCGCCGGTTTCGGATTGCGAGGAGGCCAGGTACTGGAGCCCGCGATCGTACATCTCGCGAACGTCGCGTGGGACGACCTCACCGAAGCGCTGGGTCGGAAGCTGGGCGTTGGCCTCGGGGGCCAGGACCAGAGCCGCGGCGAACGCCGCGGGCCAGACGGTTCGAATGAGGCTCATGCGAGAATTCCTTGGTTGGCGGCCTTGGCGGGGGGTCAAGGGGTCTTGCCCTTTTCGCCGTCGGCCTTCTTGTCATCCTGGGGTTTTCGATCGACGTCCTTGTCGGCCGCGGTGGCGGGGGCGAAGACCGTGGCGGGGAGCGCGGCGAGGGGCTTTGGCAAGGCGACCGAGTCGTCCTCGACAATCCCTTGGTGCTCGAGCCATTGTTCCATCCCCTTGCCTTGCTGGATTTGCTGGCTCATGAGCTTCCACTGGATGTCGTCGAACCTGGATTTCAGCTCGGCCTCCGGGATCCTCGAGAGCTGAAACAGCATGAAATAGTAGTCGCCCTGTCCGAACCGCGTGGGTGGTCGGGTCTTTTCATGCATCAGTTTCGAGAGCGCCTGCGACTGGTCCGGAGACAGGCCGATCCCCTTGTCGAGGTGGGCGATGAACCAGTCGATGGTGGCGTGGTGGTGTTCCTGGCGGTGGTGGAGGTCGACGGCGGCGTATTTGTCGGCCTGGTCCGGGGAGAGCGTGGCGTGGAGCGTCTTCATGAAGAGCGATCCCGGGTCGAACAGGCCCCCCATGTATTTCGCCTGGAGCGGTTGGATGTCGTTCCAGATATTGTTGTTTTGATTGGCTGGCATTTTTTGATATTTGCGGCGGGTTTCGTCGACCAGGTCAAAGAACCGCTTGACGTCTCCCTTGCCGGCCAGGTCGAGTTTCTTTTTCTGGGCCGTCGCGAGTCCGCAGACGCGTTCGACTTCGTCGAGTTTCAGGTTGAGCTGGGAGGCCATCTTGTTACGTGCCTGGCCCGCCCCGCCAACGCGGTTAAAAACCCACTGGTCGAACATCTCGACGTTGTTTTGCTGCATGACGACCATGCCGCCCGCCATCATGTTGGGGTCGGGAGTGGCGTCGTCAGGAACGTCGTAGTCGTCCTGGGCGTGGGCCGCCTGTGCGACAAACAAGAGGGCGGCCAGGGCCGAGAGGGCTCGCCAGGTGGTGTGTGAGGGGCGTGAGCACATGGGCGCTGGACCTTGTTATTTCTTGGCGGCCGGCTTGACTTCGGCGTTTTTCTCGCTCTTGGCGTCGGCTTTCTTCTCGGTCTTGGTTTCCGCCTTGGGTGCCGGCTTGGCTGGGGCGGCCTTCTTGGCGGCTGGGGCGTCCCTGACCATGACGGCGGCCTGGGGCTCGGCCTTCTTGGGCTCGATGCCGAGCAAGTCGCCGACGGGGTCTGCCTGGCCGTTGAACATCCAGATTCCGCCGAAGCCCCACCCGACGTTGACCTTCTGGGTGGTTTGCCAGACCTTCTTTTGGGTCTCATTGAGCGCGGCGTTGACGTATTTGTCGATGTCGTTCGGGAAAAACTGGTTGCCATAGAGCAGGTACTCGACGTACATGATCCAGCCATCGTCCCAGTTCTTGGAGAGGCTCTCGGTGATCTTGGAGCGCTGATCCGGGGAGAGAAGGACCTCGCGATCGATGGCGTCGACCATGAATCGGACGGCGGCTTGCTTGCGGGTTTCGAGTCGTTTAGCCGACTCGGCTTGGTAGCGCGTGTACTGGTCGGCGGAGAGGTGTTTCTTGAGGACGGCGGCGATCCCGGTCTGGAGCAGGGTCGTGGCGTCGGGGTTTTTCGCGCCTGGGCGGATGACCCGCATCTGTCCGTTGGTGAGTTGCTTGGCGACGTCCTCGAGGACCTGAGTCATCTCGGGATAGATCTTGACCAGGGTGGGCTTGTCGAGTTTGCAGAGCCCCCGGGCGAAGAGCAGCTCGGCGTGCATCATGGGCTTGCCCTGCTGGACGAGCTGCTGGATCATCGGGTTGACGTTGGCGTTCGCGTTGACGATGACCTTTTTCGCGGCGACGGCTTTCCTGGCGACGATGGTCTTTTTCGTGGTCTTGGCCTTGGCGGCGGCCTTGTCGTCGGGTTTTGCCTTCTCGGCCGGGGCGGGCTTCCCGGCGGCCTGCTTGGTGATCACTTGTTCGACCAGGGCCTCAAGGGTCGCGGTGGCCTCGGCGGCGACGGCGGTGAGCGTGACCAGGGCGGCGGCGAGCGCACTCACGGTGAGCTGGAGCGCGAGTCTCCGGGCCCCCTGGGAGTGCGGTTTCCACCTCTCGCTAGACTGTTTCCGGCCTGGTCTCATGCGAGTTCGTCCTTGGCCACGCTTGATCGAGGAACTCGATTGGGTGGTTGAAAGGGTCTCCCGGCGGCCGAGTGACCGCCGGGAGCGAAGCCTGGGGGTTTACTGGCCGCCGCCGGACTTGTCGAGCTTGTTGAAGTATTCGTCAAGGCCTGCGCGATATTCCTCGGGCAGGGCGGGGCCGGATTCTCCGCTGGACTGGGAGACGCCGTGGTCCTCGCGGACTTCCTTTTCGTTCATGCCGCCGCCCAGGAGGGCGAGGGCCGAGTCGAGGGTTTTTCCGCCTCCTCCACCGCCGGGGTTCGCGCCGCCCCCCCCGCCGCCGCCGGGGTTGATGCGCCTGGACTGGAGCAGGAGCTCGATCGCCTCGGTCTCGGCGGCGATGGCGGGTCCACCGGTTTCGGGCCGGCCGAGGATCTCGGTCGCGTCGCTCATGACCTCGGAGACCTTGCCCAGGAGCCCAATTTCGTAGGCGAACTCGGTCTCGCCATCGGGAAGGTCGCGGATCTTTCCGCCCAGGGCGACGACGCGCTCGTCGAGTTTGTTCTGGGCGCTTGACAGTTCGCCGGCGTGCTGGGAATAGGCCTTGGCCTCGGTGGCGGACTTGGCCTGCTGGGTGACGCGGGTTTCCTCGCGGAGGTTGATTTCGGCTTCGAGAATCTGCATGGCTTCAAGGACGAGCGAAGGCGGCAAACTGCCGCGCGATTTCGAGCCAGGTCAGGTACCGCCGGAGGCTGGGTCGACCAGATCCTCCGCCCAGCGGTCGAGGGTGTCTGACCAGAAGTCGCACTGGGCGATCGAGACGCCGTTTTCCTTCTTGACGTCGTCGCCCAGGAGTCTCAGTCCGCCGACGACGTCTTGCTGGCGCATGTCGTCGAGCACGTTCTTGAACTTCATGAACCGACGTCGCTCGAAATACGAGGCCATGTCGTCCATGATGTACGAGACGGTCTGGCTGGCCTTGGCTTCCTGGTCGCCCATTTCCCCGAGCAGCTTGACGGCGTCGGGGGCGAGCCTGGGGGCGACCGCGCCAAAGACGGCGTCGATTTTCTCGCCGATCCGGCCGGCGATCTTGGTTTGTAGCCGGGCGGCGGCCTTGAGCCGTTTCACCAGGGTGCTCCCCTCGAGGTTGGCCAAGACGCGGTTGAGCTCGTCGGAGATTTTCTCGAATTCGGCGAGCAGGTCTTGTTGCTTGACGATGGCTTCGTCGACCTTTTCCTCGGCCGGCGTGGGGGGGGTGTCTTGCTTCGCGCCGCCGGTTCCGACCAGGGTGGTGGTCGGGAGCGAGAGCCGGGGGCCGCCGGGTTTCGAGGGCGAGGGGGCCGATCCGTCTTTCTTCTCGTCCGCCGGTTGCTGGGTGGATTCGCGGTCGACCACCTGGGGAACGTTGGCGGGGGGGGTCTTGGCGTCGGGATCGGGGGGTGAACCCTTGCCGCCGCCTCCGGACTTCATCTGGCCGGCCATGGGTGCTTTCCCCTGGGGAGAGCGGGCGGCCACGGCCGGGCTGTTCGCGGCCTCCTTGAGCAGGTCGGCGACCGAGGGCATGCGGTTGCCCGAGATATCCTTCAAGATCTGGAGCATCTCGGCCCATTTCTCGAGGTGCCCGACGCCGAATTCGGGGTTGCGCATCGCCTGCCGGATCAGCTCCTCGCCGGATCCGACCAGGGTCGAGAGCCTGCGTCCGTTGGCCCGTTCGGCGGTCGCCTGGTTCTCGATCTTGCGGCGGTTTTCCGGGCGGTCGAGGTCGGCCGCGGCCAGGTTGCGGAGCTGCTTGTTGGTCTCGTACAGCTTGAGTTCGCGGTCACGAACCTCGAGCGATTGACGGTGCCATTTGCTGAGCTGCTCGGTCACCCAGATGGCGTGTTGCTCGGCGTTCATCACGTAGAGCAAATACACCGGCGAGTAGACTCGGGGCCGGCCGGGGAAATAGTCCTCGGCGAAGAGCCGGACCTCGACGGCCTGAGGCTCGATGCCGAGGGTCTTGGCGGTGAAGGTCCCCTGGCTGGCGAGTGAGTCGACGGCCGGGCCGCCGGCGGCGAGCATGCGCTCGCCCTGGGCGGGGGTCTTGACGACCGGGTCGACCACTCCCCGCCATTCCATGCCGACGCGCTTGACGCCAAAATCGTCGGAGGCTCGGATCTTGAAGGTCAGGGTCTCGGTATCGAGGACGACCTTTTGACGAGGGAGGTCCTCGCAGGCCAGGCTGGGGTTCTCGTCATCGCGAGCGGTGACGGCCAGGGTGAAGGGGGTCTGCCCCTCGAGCCCCAGGACGTCGCGCCACGAAAACACGACGTTGCGGGAGGCATCGATCGGCGTGGGGGGGCTTGACACCGTGGCCGCGCTGGGGCTTCGGGGTTGGCCGTCGACGGAGGCCCAGGCCAGGTCGCGGCTGGCGGTCGCGGCGAAGGTCGCCCTGCTCCCCTTGACGATGGCCACCGAGCCCCCCCGGACGTCTTTCCTCAGGGGGTCGGTTCGCTGGAGATAGGCCGGCAATTCGACCAGGGCCTGGGCTGATCGGATCTCGGGACGGACGGTTGGCTCGACCCGGGAGTGAACCCAGACGTCGCCGACCTTGATCTCGAGCGGCGTCGAATCAAGCTGGGGGGGAAACTCAAGAGGATAGGCCCCCCCCGCGAGCGCCGCCGCGACCGGAGACTGAGCCCCGAGCTGGGCGACCGCCTGGGAAGGCTTCCAGACCGTCTTGTCGGTGAGCTTGAGCGGGAGCGTGAACGACTCGCCGTGGGCGACGACGACCTTGGCCGGAACCCCCTCGACGCTGGTGAACGTGTAGCGAGGCGTGGGGAGCCAGGGCATCAGGAGCCGCTTCCACGAGTTGGTCGCCGCCGCCGGATAGACCACCAGCAAGAGCGCGGCCGCCGCCGCCGGGATGGCCGCCGCGATCGACCAGGCGGTATGCCGGGGGTTGGGAACCGCGTCCCGGAAATCACGCCCCTTGGCGTCGGCCGCCACGTTCTCGATGGCCGCCTCGCAGAGCGCCCGCGAACGGGCCTGCTCGAACTCGTTTTTCTCGAGCTCGATGATGCCCAGGAGCTGGTCGCCCACCCCCGGATGCCTGCGGGTGAGCAGCCTGGCGAGCTGCTCGAGCCGGCGGTTTTGATAGACCCAGCGATGAACAACCCGGGGGATGTTCGCCGCGGCGATCGCCACCAGCGCGAAGAGCACGACCCGGACCCAGCCTGGCGTCTCGATCACCCGATCGAGGCCAAACAGGGCCAGCTCGGCGGCCGAGACTCCGAGCACCGCCGCCGCGACCGCCTCGACGAGCTTGATCGTCCAGACACGGCGGCGAAATTCCAGAAGCTGCGCCCGCAATGTCTCGGGCAAACGCAGCCGATCCGGCGCACTGGCGAGACTCATGAACGCTCCTCCAATCGGACCTTCCGTCGAGATGAATCGATCACGCCACCGACAAAAGTAACATGATCAGACGAGACCGACAACCTTGCGCCCCACCCAAAAAACTCCCAAAAGCACGACCAGCCCGGCGGCGACCGCCGGATGACACCAGAGCGGGACGCGGCGAACCAGCGGCGGGGGCTCGGGCAAGGCGGCCAGCAACTGGACGATCTGGTCGAGTTTGTCGGCCTCGAGGACCTTGCCGTTCGTGACCCGGGCGAGCTCCTCGAGAACCTCGGGTCGGGCTGGCTTGCCGACCGGCTCGGCCGCCGCCCCCTGGACGAAAAACGACGTCTCGAGCTTCGCCCCCGTCTCCTTGCAAAAGAGCGTCACCTTGCACGTCCCCGGCTCGGTCGCCGTGTAACGGCCCGTGAATTCGCCCCATTCCTCGCCCGTCGCCGTCAACCTCGCCAGTTCGGAGCGACCGGACGGGGGCGTGATCCGGGCGGTCACCTCACCCCCTTTCAAGGGCTCCCCCCCCTTATCCATGACGTTCGCCCGTAACATGAGCGTCTGGTTGAGCTTGGGCTGGTCGGGAGTGTAATAGACCCGCATCGTCTCGCCCTTGGCCATGTTTCGCTGATAGGCCATCCAGCGCACCACTTGACCCCAGAACCGATAGTGATACTTGTCCTCGACCCCCTTGCGCCAGCGCCAGGCACCGTCGGTCCCCATGAACAGCACCTTGCCCGCGCCAAAGGTCCGGGTCACGAGCAGGGGGAGCCGGCCGTCGTCGTTGGACGCGTCCTTATGAACCGCCAGCACGTCCGCGCCCGGCTTGGCCCTGAGCACCGGCGCGTACCACTGAAAGCCCGGCAATCCCTCCCAAACCTCCATGTTGTCTTCCTGGGTGTCCGCCAGCTTGGTCAAGAGGCTCCTGCGGCCGAACTCGGTGAGCTCGAAATGATTCGCCGTCCGCGAGCCCCATCCCCCCGGCTGGCCAGGGTCCATCACCACCGGGAACAGATCCCTGAGCTCGGTCTCCAGCAACGAAAACTCCCGCCCCTGCCAACCCGGCATGAAGACCAACCCACTCGCCTGATGCTCCACGATCCCCTTCAAGAGCCGGCATTGCTCGAGCGTGAGCTGGCCGTCCTCGACCCCCACGTCCCCCAGGAACACGACGTCATACTTCGAGAGCTCGTCCAGGCCCGCCGGGAATTGCTTGATATAGTCTTTATTCCCACCCCCGGTCTTGGAAAGCCCAGGGTGAAAGAGCAGGCACGAGACATCGACGCCAGGGTCGCGCGACAGGGCGTTACGCAGGTAGCGATACTCCCAGCGAGGATAACTCTCGACCACGAGCACCCGGAGCTTTTCCTCGCGAATCGAGATCGGCGCTTGCAGCCGATTGTTATCGGAGATGGCCTCGTCGGCGCTCTTGGGGACGTCGAGCGTGAGCTTGAAATCGCCCGTCGCCCGGGGCCGCCAGATCAGCGAATCCGAGGTCCGCCCCATCGCGGCGATCCGGACCTCCTTCGAGACCTCGTCGCCATCGGAAGCCCGCAGCGTGACCGTCGTCGTGTAATCACGCGGAAGAGCGCTATTGATCGTGAACGGGACCCGCACCGACTTGCCGGCCACGCCGAAGGTCGGCAGATCGAGCGAGATCAATTCCAGGTCGGGAAGCTGGGCCTTGCTCCCGACCGGCACGGCCAGCAGGGGCGTCCCCTTTTGCCGCATCCGGGCCCCGGTTCGGACCGGCGGCCGACCCTCGTTCCAATCGCCGTCGGAGGCGAGCACGACCGCGCGGAGATTGGGCGTTTTCTCGAGGGTCTGGGCGAGCGGGTCCCCCAGGTCGGTGCCATGACCCGCCTGGGGCGTCGCGATCGACTGGATCACGACGTTGAGCTTGGCCCGCAACGGGGCCCAGGTCTCATCCGCCAGGAGCCCGGCCACCGCCTCGCGCCGGGTGGTCGCCGTCGAGGCCGGCTTGCCGGCCGCGACAACGTCTCGCGTGTCCATGCTCGCCGAGGCGTCGACCAGGACCGCGATCGCCGGACGCTCCTCGGGGTGAAATTCCTCGACCCATTCCGGTTGATTGAGCACAAGGGCGGCCGAAAACACGAGCAAGAGCCGCAGACCCTCGAGCAGCCCGACCGAGCGTGAGTAGCCGCTCCGCCGCCAGGCGATCACGGACACGACGGCGACCACCACGACGGCGACCACGCTGACCGCCAGGGTCCATGGGGTCCAGAGAAAGACCAGCGAGCGCGACACGTTCATGACGTCGCCCCTCCCCGAGCAGGAGCGGGCTTGGGCAGGCACAGAATCGCCTCGGCGGCCATCGCGGTGATCATGGCGAGCAGGAACATCCTCCAAATTTCCTGGATCAACGAGCCCAGGCGGCCAGCCTGTTCGTCGACCCGTGAAAAATCGAGCCCTCGGAACAGCTCGGCGAGTCGCTTTTGGGGCATCACGTGGGCCGAGTCCTCGGCCGCCGACCGGTTGACCGCCAGGAGCCGCCCCTGGTCGGCGTAGACGCCGGCCTGATTGCGATAATCGGTCGAGATCGTGTCCTTGCTCCCAGCGATCCGCGTCCAGGGGACACCGTCGCCCCGGCTCGACTCGCCGGCGATCATCTGGCGAGCCCCTCCGAGCGCCTCGGCGCCGGCCGCGAGCGCCCGCTGAATCATCACGTAAAGCACGACACCGTCGGTCGCCAGCGACGAATCCCCCACCGCCGGCGTCGTCGCCAGGAAATACGCCGCCCCAGCCGGGGTCGTCGCCCGCTCAAGCAACGGCGCTCCCCCCTTGAGAATCGCCAGCGGGGTCGCGTCCCCCGTGATCGAGCGAGAGCGGCGAATGGTGAGCCCCCCCACCGGAAGGGCCAGGCCGCTCTGGCTGGCGGCCAGCAGGTCCTCGTCGCCACGCCAACTCTCAACCGCCGTCTCTCCCTTGCCCTCGGTCCACGGGCCATATCGCAGGCCCAGGAACGAGCCCTCGCCAGCCCCCGCCGTGGGCAAGAAAAGGACCCGCCCGCCACGGGCAAGGAACGACTCAAGCGCCCTGGCCAAGTCTCCCTGGGGCAAGGGAGCGCTCCAGACCACCAGCGCCGCCGCGTCCCAATCAACCGACGACGCTTGACCAGGGACGACCGCCTCGATCTCGCACTTCACCGCCGAGTCGGGGGCGATCGAGGCCGCCAGCGCGATCGGACGAACCGCGGCCGGGTCCTCGGCCACCACGATCGTCCGGCGCGGAACCGGCGGCTCGAACGTGAACCAGTAATCATTGTCGGCGGGGTTGGAATCGGCCGGGATCGACACCCGCCCCCAACCTCGCTCTCGCCCCTTTTCCAGGGGGATCGGATGGTCCTTCAGATCCGCCGCCGAACCCACCAGCTCAACCGTGGCCTCCGAGCTCGCGCCGTCGATCTCGAACCGAACCGGCACCAGTTGCTTGGCCTCGCGCCGGCCCTCGCGCTCGATCCGCAACGAAACCAGGAGCTCGACCCCGTCGCCGGCCTTGCGACGACGAACCCCCGTCACCCGCGCCCGCAGATTGTCGGGGTCAAGGTCGGGATAGGCCAGCAAGTGGAACCGAACCCCCTGGGTGAGATCGGCGAAGCCATCGTGAAGCGCGCGCCAGCGCCCGCTTTCGGCGTTCCAGTCGTTCTCGCGAAGGTCGGAGACAATCCAGATCTCGGTCCGTCCGGATTTATTTGCCTTGATATAATCATACGCGGTTTGAAGCATTCCGGGGAGGTCGGCGGAGGCCGCGACGGGGCCCAGGTCGCTAGCCTTCGTGAGATCCTGGGGGCTCTCCAGGGGTCGGGCCGTGTTGGCCGTGCTCTCGATCAGGACGAACCGGTCCGAGCCCAGGGTCTCGAGGGTGGGAACCAGCCTGGCGATGGCCGATTCCAGCTTGCCGCCGGGCATGCCGGCCTCGGTTTCCCGCATGCTCGGGGATCGATCGACCAGGGTACACGCGACGTC
>JAKBAP010000135.1 GCA_021808995.1 Planctomycetota bacterium
ACATGCCGCAAATGGGGCAGGTTCCTGGCTGGTCTTGGATGATTTGGGGGTGCATCGGGCAGAAATACTCAACCCCGCTCACCACCGCCGCATGCAACGGAGTGGGCCGCGCCCATTTCTCATAGCGGTTCCAAAGCTCGTCCCAGTACGCGAACACCAGACCCGTGATCGCCATGAGCGCGACGAACCGCAGCCGCAGCTCGACAACCTTGATCACCAGGCGGATCTTCCGCCACCGTGAGTATCCGGGCGCGCTTGAGTCCACGGTCATGGTTAAGACCCTCCACGCCGGGGGATATGTCCCCGGAGCGTTCATTCCGTCGGCCAATGTCTGAAAACGACGCGGGTGTGGCGAATCGCGCGCGGAGGCGCGCAGCCCCGGCCGGTTCAGATCAACAGGCGAACGGTCAGATGATGGGGAGGGTCGTGGGGCCCGTGGACCAGATGAAACCCACGACGTACCCACGGAGGCGAGAGCCGCGTGTCAGTCAGAGGCTCACCGGCTCCCAGGACGCTCGTCTCCAGGCGGGGGGGCGTCGAGCAAACGTCCCGGCTCGGCATCCGACCGAGCGGAGCTCCCGGCCGGCACTCACACGAGAGCGCCGAAATGCCTCTCGCCGCGTCACCGAGCGGTTTGGCGGCGCAACAACCGAGCGAACACGATCGCCTCACACAGCAAGCCTTGCCACCGCCCGGCGAAACGCCCGCCGCGACCGACGATCCCCCGGTCGATGTCAACACGGCGAACAGGGCCATGACGGCCAATGCCGAGCGACAGCGATATCGACCAGGGACGCTCATACCATGCCCCACGCGCGAAAAAAGACGGATCTTGTGTTCCTGAACGTAATCATACCGTAAGACCAGACCCCGTCAAACGCCATTCCCAACTCGAGGGATTTTCCCAGACAGCATGCATGGCGGCATCCGCTGGGGGCGATTCGTCATTTGATCAGCGCGTCCAGCTCTGAGACTGGCTCGAGCACTTCGCCGGGAGAGGAGATCGTGCCGGGCGAGGGCTTGAAGCCGAGTTCAGGCAGGGGCCGCGATCCTTGGTCTCTGGGAGCCGAGCGAGCTTGGAACTAGACCTCGACGAGCTCGTTCTCGGGGATTTCGACGTCGGCTTCGTTGGGGTTCGTGGATTCGAGCCCCTGAACCAGCGCGCCCAACTGAAGGGCGAGCAGACGATCCTCGGCGCTGGGATTGCGCAGGATTCGGAGAAAGGCTTCCGCGCCGATCAAGACGGCCTTGGGCTTGCTGTGGATCGTGAGAACATATCGTGCGTCAGGCGTTTCCAAGGTGTCGAGAACTTTCGGAAGATCGCGGTGCAACTCACGACTGCCAATGAAGCGTACACGAGTCTTAGACTGAGGCATTAGAATCCTCGGGGCCGTGATTGGCCGGAAACTTGAAAGACACAAAGCGGCGATTTTGGCCGCTTCGCCCTGAGACAGGCTTATCGAAAGTAGCCGACACAATGTCTCGCGTCAACTAGCTCCTAACTCTATACGTAGCGTCAAGCGGTCCCGTTGGGGCTGTTTTTTGCTTCCGACGACGCGACTGTTCCATGCGAAGAGCGATTAAAACATGGATGGATCGTGCTTCGTGGGTGGGTCGGCGGCGGGCTTGGACGGTTCGGATGGGGGAGCGGCCGGCGATTTGGGATCGGAGGCCGGCGGGGGCTTGGTCGGCTCGGACGACGCGGGGTCGGGGGCCCCCTCGAGAGAACCAAAGACATCCGAGAGGTCGGTAAAGCGGCTGTATTGCTTGATGAGCTGGGCGCGAATCGACTCGGCCTCGGCGAGTTTACCGGCCTGGATGGCCGCCTGGACCGAGCCGAGCTGTCGCGCGACCGCCTGACGTCGGTCGTCGATCGAGTTCTTGAGGGCGACCATCTGGTGCTCGGCCAGAAGCCGCCATGGGCGTTGGTCGGGATCGTCGGCCTTGAGCCCCGCGCCATATTCGCCCCAATACTCGATGGCCCTGAGATCGTCGCCGCGCTCGGAGGCTTTCGTGGCCAGGGTATGCGCGATCACATATTGCCGCTCGATATCATTCGCGGGCTCGCTGAAGGGGATCTTGACCTCGCTGGTGATGACCTTGGAACGCCCCAGGGCGATGTCGAGCAAGATCTTGTCACGCCATTTTTGGGTTTGCTCATGATAGGGGTTGTCGGGAAACCGGGAATCGAGCGGGTCGAGATAGTCCTCGCGCGCCGTCACCCAGTCGGACCTACGGGTCGAGGCCATGAGCCCCTCCGCCTGACGGTAGAGGTAGCCCGCGCTTGGGGGCCAGACCCAATAGCCGATGAAACCACCAACCGCGAGCAGGGCCGCGACGAGCATGGCGACCTCGAGCCGGGCCTTCGTTAGGAAGCCCCCCGCTCCATCGTTCGCCTGGGCGGACCTGGCGGCGGTTCGGCCGGACCTGGGCTTTGCCTTGGCTTCCTTACCGGCGGATTTGGTGGTATTCGCCCCCTTGGCCCTTGGCGGCTCGGCGGATTTGGGCTTGGCCTCGCCCCACACCATGGCGATCGGCTTGCCTTCCAGGGCCTTGGTCTTGAGATCGTTCAGCACCATCCCCACGGCGGCGGCATCCCAGGGCCGGTCGGTCGGCGACTTGGCCATGAGCGCCAAAACGAGATCATCGAGCGCTCGGGGGATCTCCTGAATCTTGGCGCTTGGCCGCGGCGCAGGCTCATTCAGATGACAGTGCATCAGGACCACGGCGGTGTTTCCCTCGAAGGGGGGCTTACCCACCAGCATCTGATACAGCACCACGCCCAGGGCGTAGAGGTCGGTCTTGTGGCTGATCGCGGGCGAGCCCTTGATCTGCTCCGGAGCCATATAGGCCGCCGTCCCCAGCGTCCGCCCTGTCGCCGTGAGCGCTGTCTTGTCGAGATCCTTGGCGATCCCGAAATCGGTCAGTTTGATCTTGCCGTCGGTCGTGACCATCAGATTCGACGGCTTCAGGTCCCGATGGACCACCCCTCGCTCATGGGCATAATGAAGCGCCTCGCACGTCTGAAAGCCCAAATCCACGACCGTTCGCCACGGAAGCGCTCCCTTGTCGGCGACGATCTTCTCGAGGTTGTCGCCCTGGATCAGCTCCATCGCGATGTAGGAGGTGCCACGAAACCGCCCGACGGCAAGGAAACGGACGATGTTGGGATGGCGAAATTGCTGAAGGATTTCCGCTTCCCGCTCGAACCGATCGTGAATCTTGCCGCCGGACTGGAATTCATTGCTGACGACCTTGACCGCGACGGCCCGGCCGTTTTTTTCGTTCGTCCCCTTGTAGACGACCCCCATCGCCCCCGCGCCCAGGATCGAGTCGATCCGGTACGATCCTAGTCTCTCACCGATCAGCCCTTCAACCTGGCTCATGACGCTCGCCACCTGCTCCACGGGGTGTTTGGGTCGTCCAACGGGTCTTCGCCAGGCCGCGGTGCCAAGGCCGACCCTTATTGATGCATCCGGCAGGAAAGCCCCCCCGCGACGGGAAGATAGCCATGCCTCGCGTAGTCCATGACCATCCGGTCCGCGTTGAACCGCCAGGCCAGGGTCCGGAAGGCGTTTTTCTGTCGGGCGATCCACTCACGCGGCAGTCCGTCGGCGTCTCGCTTGAAATACAAGGGCACGACCTGCTCGGTCAGGGTTTCCACCAGCGACTGATAATCGCGCTCGTCCTGAACCGAGGGAACCGCGTGCGACTGGCCGATCCCGATGGCGAAACCATTCGAGCCATCATACGCCTCGGCCCACCATCCGTCGAGAATCGAAAAGTTGAGCGCGCCCGAGAGAATCGCCTTCTCTCCCGAGGTCCCGCTCGCCTCCTGGGGACGGCGAGGGTTATTGAGCCAAACATCCACCCCTTGCACGAGCTGCCGGGCCACGTGCATGTCGTAATCCTCGATGAAAACAATCCGCGAGCCGAACGGCTCTTGCTTGGTGAGCCGGACGATGTTCTGGATCAGCTCCTTGCCCATCCGGTCCTCGGGGTGGGCCTTCCCGCCAAAGATGAACTGGATCGGACGATCCGTCGAGGAAATCAGCTTCATGATTCGCTCAACGTCCTGAAAAACCAGCCCCGCCCGCTTGTAGGTGGCGAACCGCCTGGCGAATCCAATCGTCAGGGCGTTCAGATCAAGCGCTTGCATCGCGCGGTCGATGGCCTCCTCGGGTTCGTCGCGCCGTCTCGCCTGCGCGGCCAGGCGAAGCCTGACGAAATTGATCAACCGCGCCTTGAGAACCTGGTTGGTCTCCCAGATCTCGGAGTCCTCGACATTCTCGATCGCTTTCCAGGTCTCAGGCTTGCGCTGCCACTTCGGCCAATCCGCTCCCAGGTGCCGGTCAAACAACAGGTGCATCTGGGGCGCGACCCAGCTCTGCACATGGACTCCGTTGGTGATATGCCCGATCGGCACGTTTTCCTCGGCCGACCCCGGGTAGAGCGGCTGCCACATCCGTCGCGAAACCACCCCATGAAGCGCGCTTACGCCATTCGCGAATCGCGAGAGCTTGAGCGCGAGCACCGTCATGCAAAACGGCTCGTTGTGATCGCCGGTAAAGACCCGGCCCAGGCCCATGAAATCATCGTAGGAAAGATGCATCGCCTCACGGATTTTACCGAGATGCTCCTCGACCAACCCGGCCGGGAAGCGGTCGTGGCCGGCGGCGACGGGGGTATGAGTCGTGAACACGGTCATCCCCGCCACCTCGCGCATCGCCTCGCCAAAGGGGAGACCGGTCGATTCGATCGTCGCCCGGATCATCTCCAGGGTGGCGAACGCGCTATGGCCTTCGTTCAGGTGGAGCACGGAGGGATGAATCCCCAGCGCGTGAAGAGCCCGCACGCCGCCAACCCCGAGCAGCAATTCCTGGCGAATCCGCACCCGCGCGTCGCCCCCGTAGAGCCGGGCGGTCAGGGCACGATCGGATTCCGAGTTGCTGGGGACGTTGGAATCCAGGAGCAACAGCGTGGTGCGCCCCACCTCGACCCGCCAGACCCGCGCGTGGAGCGAGCCGGTATGGGTCTCGACGGCGATCTCGAGGGGCTGACCGTCGGGCTTGGTCACGCTCTCGATCGGCAGCGACTCGAGATCGGCGTTGAGATAGTTTTCCTGCTGCCAGCCGTTGGCGTCGAGCGATTGGCGAAAATAGCCCTGGGCATAGAGCAGCCCCACCCCGATCAAGGGGATCCCCAGGTCGCTCGCGCTCTTGAGGTGATCCCCGGCGAGCACTCCCAAGCCCCCCGAATAAATCGGCAGGCTCTCATGCAGGCCGAACTCGGCCGAGAAATAAGCCACCGGCCTGGCGCGCAGGATCGAGGCGTGCATCGCCCCCCACGAGTCCGTGTCCTTGAGGTATTCCGCGAGCCGCCTCGCCGCGTAGTTGATTCGCGAATCGAGCGCCATCTCGGCCGCCCGCCGCTCAAGCTGGTCCGCCGGCAGACGCTTGAGGAACTCCACCGGGTTATGATCGACCTTTCGCCACAGCGACGGGTCCAGCTCCCGGAAGAGCGCGACCACGTTGGGCTGCCAGGTCCACCAGAGATTCCTCGCCAGCTCACGCAGCTTTTCCACCAGTTGCGATTGACCCACCAACGTCACACCTCCATCGCGCGTCGATTGATGAAACCCGGCCACGGCGGTCACGTTATCTCGCCAGGACCAGAAGCCAATCCCGGACAGCAACGCCTCGGAACGAGCTTGATAAAGCTAGCATAGTATCTCCAGAACCCTCGCGGCTCGCCAGTGCTGGCCAAACCCGACCGTCGAGCGGGGATTCAGCGACCGCCCGTGAACACGTATCCCCTGTTCGCTTCACGAGCGGGGAAGGACCGACGGTGTCCCGAGGGAATCATCGCGGAGAAGACTGAGACATGAAGTAGAGCCCGAGGACCACGACCCCCAGCGTCACGACGAGGCCAACGATCAAGAAGGCCACGTTGAATCGAGAGGCGATCACGAGCATCTCCCCGGTCGAGGGTTCCGCCGTGGGAGTTGAAGCGCGGGGCGAAACGCGCCCGAGCGTTTCCGAGGGTTCGCGGATCGGCAGCAGGGCGGTGAGGACCGCCCCAATTGGGCCAAGAACAAACCCCAGCGCGAATCCCTCCGCCGGCGGCCTTCCCTTTCTCCGCGCGGCCTGGAGGCCAATCAGGGAAAACGAACACCATGCCAGGGCCGCCACGATCCAACTCACCGGGTGATTCAAGACCGTCATCCTTGCCGACAAGCGCGGCGACCGTGTTGCCCGCCCAGGTGTTGGGGTCATCGTCGGCCGCCCGCCGTCACGGGGCAAGCGGCGAACGTTTCAGCCAATCTTAAACGAATGACACGCAACGCGACATCATTCCATCTAGCATTCCCTCGTCGAGAGAATTCGTCCAGGCGAATCCCCCGATTTCGCCGGAGCGCCAGGCCGGCGGGCGATCAGGGCTCGAGATCCATCCGTGTCACGAGCTCGATCATCGATTTGAGCTTGAAAAAATCGATCGGCTTGGTCATGTGGGCCGCGAAACCGGCCTCTCGGCTGCGCAGCACGTCCTCTTCCATGCCGTACCCTGATAACGCGATCGAGGGGACCGGACCACGCCGCGCGACCACCGCCCGCATGAGCTCAAGACCGCTCCCGTCGGGCAGTCCAATGTCGCTGATGATCAGATCAAACGTGCTCGACCGCTCAACCTCGAGCGCCTGGTCGATCGAGTTCGCCGCCTTCACCGTATGCCCCAGATCACGCAGGATCCTCGCCAGCAGCCAGCTCGTCGCGCGGTCGTCCTCGACCAGCAGGATCGTATGGTTCGCCGGTCGTCCGGAATCCTCGGACACTCCGTGCCGAGCCGCCTCGTCCTCGACCTTGAGGATCCCGACTGGAAAGCTTTCGATCTCGATGGTGAAGGTCGTCCCCAGGTCCTTGCCAGGGCTCTCGACCCTGAGCTCGCCTTGGTGCCTCTCGATGATCCCCTTGCTGATCGCCAGCCCCAGGCCCATGCCGCCAAAACGGCGGGTAATCGATCCGTCACCTTGTTCAAACGGGTCGAAAATCCGTCCGATGCGGTCGGATTCGATGCCGATGCCGGTATCAGCCACATCGATCAAGATTCGCCCGTCCCGGTTCGAAGTCCGGATCATGATCGAGCCGCCGGTCGGCGTGAATTTGACCGCGTTCTTGATCAAGTTCCAGAGCACCTGCTGAAACCGCCCCGAGTCCACCCGAACGACACGGCACGGGGCGTCGAGCGCCAGCTCCAGATGAACCTCCTTGCCCAGGAGCTCGCTCTGGCACACGAGGACAGCCTGGTGAATGAGCTGGTGGCAGTCGGCCAGGTCCAGATGCAACGGCATCTTCCCAGCGACGACCCGCATCACATCCAGCAGGTCGTCGATCAGCCGAGCCTGCAAGTTTACGTTCCGCCGGATGAGCTCGAAATTTGGGCGCAAGTCTTCCGGGGTCGTGGAGCGCTCGAGCATCGAGGTCACGCAGAGCAGGATCGGGTTTAACGGGGTTCGCAGTTCGTGGCTCAGGACGGCGAGGAAATGGTCCTTGGCCCGATTCGCGCGTTCCGCGATCGCGCGCATTTCTCGCTCGGCGACCAGGGCCTGTTCCCGTTCGAGCTCGAGCCGATTGGCCTCCGAGACATCGCGAAAGACGAGCACGACCCCCATCACGCCGCCATCGGGGGCGAGGATCGGGGCCGCGCTATCGTCGATCGGGGTCTCGACGCCTCCTTTTCCGAGTAACAGCCCATGTCTCGCGAAATCGACGGTGACGCCCTCCTTGATCACACGCTCGACGGGGTTCGGGATTGGCAACCGAGTGGTCCGGTCGATCGCCCTGAAAACCTCGGACGAGGCTCGACCGACGGCCTCTTCCTGAGTCCACCCCGTGAGTCGCTGGGCCACCGGGTTCAGATAGCGGATATTCCCCTGGGCGTCGGTCGAGAGGACGGCGTCGGCGAGGGAGAGCAGCGTCGTCGAGAGCCACGATTCACTCTTGCGAATCGCCTTCGACGCTCGCTCACGCACCAGGAAATCCCTCCGCTGAAGATACGACGCCAACACGAACATCAAGAGCGCGGCCGCCGTCGTCAGACTGAACAGGAAAAACGTCTTGCGGATCTCGGCCTGGGAAACCTCGATCCTCGTCGACATTCGCCGCTCCTCGGCAATGCGAAACGCCGCGACGTCGCGACGAATCTCACGCATCAAGTCCAGCCCACGTCCTTCTCGGACGACAGACAGGGCGTCCGCCTCGTTGTTCGCCTGGCGGAGCTCGATCGTAAGCTGGAGCTCGGCCAGTTTCCGCTCGCAAAGCGGGACCAACTCCGTCGCCAGACGATGCTGGATACCGCCGGGTTCCGTTGATCTTCCGAGCTCTTCCAGCTCGCGCCCAAGACGCGATCTCGCGTCATGATAAAACCTGAGATAATCCGACTCTCCCGTCAGCAAATAGCCTCGCTGACTGCTCTCGGCGTCCTTCACCTGTGAGAGAACGCTCTCCAGTAGGTTGATCGTGCGCTGCGATTCCAGGACCAGGTGATTATTGAGATTGATGTTGCGCAGACTGACGAAAACCAGCACCGCGTCGACCGCCAGCAGCCCCAGGACGAGCGTAAGGCCAAGAAGGGCCATCGCGCCAGGAGTCTTACGCATGGGCATGTCGGTTCCCCGTCTTATGAGGTCGTGATTCGCCGCCAGGTCGACGACCCGGACGGATTCACGTTCGCGGAAGACTATTCTACGGCGCGCTGGGGTTGGGCGCGCGCCGAGAAAGCCCCCTCCTGGCCACATGACAAGCGACGAACGCCCGGTTGCTGAGGGCCGGGCGTTCGTCAGACCGATCCATCCGTGAGCCGAGGCTCAGCGAGGTTGCGCCGGCGCGGCCGGCGCGGCGGGGGCGGCCTGGCCAGGGTTGACGGCCGGTTTCGTGAACGAGGGGACAGGAGCCACCTCGTCAGGGGCGCGACCGGTTCGGATCAGATTACCGATCGAATTCGCCGGCTCGGCGACGGCCATCCGGTTCAGCTCGTTGGCGAGGGCCTTGGCGGCGGCCTTGGCTTCCTCGGGCGTGATCTGATTGTCGCCATTCTTATCGATCACGACAAAGAGCATGTTCGCCGGCGCGACGATGGCCTTGGCGTATTCGTCCTTGCTCACGGCCCCGTTGTGGTCGGTGTCGGCCGCCTTGAAGACCCCATCGGCCCCGGCGCGTGCCATCCCAATCATCGCGGCATTGATCTCGACCGGGCTCAACTGACTGTCCCGATTCGTATCCGCCGATGCGTACAGGCCGTCGACTGTCGCCTCGACCATCTGATGGATCTCAGCCGCCTGGACTTGGTGATCGCCATTGGAGTCGATCGTGCTGAACAGCTCCTGCACCGTCGCGTACACCTGCCCCTGGTTCCGAGCATCCTCCGCGCCGGCCTTCTCGAGGATATAGCGCAGCAACGGCCGCTGGCGAAGCACCGACTCGCGCGCGGCCACGATCTCGGGCTTCGACAGCACCCCGTCGCCGTTGGTGTCGGCTCGGAAGAAAAAGCCGCCGATGGCAAGATTGCCCGCGTCGACCGCCTCCGGCTTCGAGATCAGACCGTCGTTATTCTGGTCCGCGAGCTTGAAAGCCACCTTCGCGGCATCCGTCACCTCCTGAAAGCCGCCGACCGATCGGCCCGACCGAGACCGTGGCTCGCTCGACATCCCTCTCGCCGGTTCAGCGGCGGGCTGGCTCGGCCGCGCCCCGGCGGCGTCCTGACCCGCCTGGACGACCGCGCCAGGTCGTTCGAAACCTGGCTGTTGCCGAGCTCGGGCCGACCCCACCATCGCCAGACTACCCAGCCCCACGACCGCCAGTGCGTATCCGCGATTCTTCATATCCATTGTCGTCTCCTTCTTGACTCGCATCTGATCTCCCTGATTCCTGGATCGACGGCCAAACCCATGAGACCTGGCCTCCCGATCCGTTCCCACCTTCCGACGACATTGCAAAAAGAGTGCCGGAACCCACGACGTCCCAGCCCCGTCGAGACCGATGACCCAGACCACGCCCCTCAATCAAGACGATCAGGCGGAACGGCGGAAATCGCACGAAGCTCGAACCGATTTCGCTTTCTTGCCAACCGAACCCACCTCCTCGCCGCGAAGCCGGGCTTTTGAAACGGTGAAGGTTATCCGGGCAGCACGCGCAATCCCGCTCGTAGGGTCAGGTCGTGACCATCGTGGTTGATCGTGGCGCACGACGGAGCTTCCACCTCGCCTTTCAACCGAATGTCCTTCAGGCTTCACTTATCTGAAGATGTTTTTTGCCGAGAAACGCGGTGATCTCCTCGGCGCGGTGGGGCGGATCGCGACTTCGGCACACCGCTTGCGTTGAATGAATTCGCCATATCGGGGCTCGGTCGACTCCGCGGCGAGTCGGGATTGAGCCAATCGCGGATTACCAACACGGAGATCACCATGAAAAACCGATTCCTCGTCCTCGCTCCCATGGGTCTGTCGCTCTGTTTCCTTGGAGGCTTCGTCGGTTGCAGTGACGAGGCGAAGATCCAGCAGAAAGAGACCGTCTCGACCCCTTCGGGCACCACGACCACCGAGACCACCCGGAAGATTGATTCGTCGGGACCGAATCCCCCGACCAATAGCGCCGGCGAAAAGGCCACGCCCAAGAACTGACGCGGCCTGAAACCCACGTCGATTCCAAGAAATCCGCACGAGAAGGAGCAGATCATGTCCGTCAATTCACAAGCCCTCCGCGGCCAGTGGAACAAGGTCAAGGGCCAGGTCAAGGAAAAGTGGGGTCAACTGAGCGATGACGACCTCCAATTCCAGAGCGGGAACGTCGATCAACTTGTCGGCCGCATCCAGCAGAAGACCGGCGAGGGACGCGACGCCGTCGAGTCCTTTTTGAACGACCTGACCTCGAAAGGAGCATCCGTGATTTCCCAGGCCGCCGAGTCCGTTGGTGAGTATGCCAACCAGGCATCGGATCGCTTCCGGGAAAACTATTCGTACCTGGCCGATCACGCTCGCGAGCGATTCGAGGACTCGCGCGAGGTCGTCCGACGCAACCCCACCGAGTCGATGGCGGTCGCGATCGGTGTCGGCTTCGCCGCCGGCCTGCTCGTCGGTCTCACCCTTCGATCACGGTGAGCTCTTAAACGGGTCGCTCAGGGTGGCGCGACGGTCACGATCGTCGCGCCACCGTACTCAAAACGTCTCACGATCCACCCCTAATCCTATCTGGAGGCCTTATCATGCTACGCTGGGCCATTCTCTTCGCCTTGATCTCCGTGATCGCCGCCGGCCTTGGCTTTTACGGACTGAGCAGCACCGCGGCCGACATCGCCAAACTCTTCGCCCTGGTCTTCCTGGTCATCTTCGTCGTCACGCTCGTGATCGGAGGGCGGGTCCTGGGTGGGCCGACAGTATAGCGCCGGGCCTCGCCCGCCCAATCACAATCACAGCCACGGCATCCTCGCCTTGAGGAAGCCGTGGCTGATTTCGCGCGCCCCCGGCCAATCG
>JAKBAP010000136.1 GCA_021808995.1 Planctomycetota bacterium
GACCACCACGGGATCAACCACCCCAACCTCGACCGCGAGCAACACCGCGACGGGAACCACGACCACGGGCGGTTCGACCACGTCGACCACCACGGGATCAACCACCCCAACCTCGACCGCGAGCACCACCGCGACGGGAACCACGACCACGGGCGGATCGACCACATCGACCAGCGGGAACACGGCGTCGACGGGGACCGGGACGACGGGTGCCTCGGCAACCACCGGGTCGACAACGACGGCGTCGACGGGGACCGGGACGACGGCGGGCGGGGCGAGCTCCTCAACCTCGACGTCATCCACGGCGAGCACGTCTCAAACCGGGGCGACCGCATCGACCCAGACCACGTCGACCACGGGATCCACGGGTGGGTCGACCTCGACGGCGACCACGAAAACTGACGCGACCGCCTCGGCCTGATCGAACAATCCGGTTCGGAAAAGTCGCGGCGTCTGGAGCCACCGGTCGCCGCGACTTATCATGGATTAACGAGACGTCTCAGCTTGGTACGACATCGAGTGGGGGGTTTGTCATGTCGATGATTCGGCTCGGGGGCTTGGTCCTGGCGGCCTGGGGGATGGTCGCGGCGGCGGCCAGCGAGGGGCGTTGTCAGGACATCCCCACCTACGCCCTTTCCGACTGGGCCTATTACAACAATTGGACCTGGATCCGAATCGAACGCGGCGAGCTGGAGAGGGCCGAGGAATCGGTTCGGCTCGCGATCAAGGCCATCGAGCCTTTCCAGGCCACCCATTGCCGGCTCCTGGCTCGCAGCTATCGCGACCTCTCGTGGGTGCTCTATCTCGAGAAACGGCCGGCCCAGGCCGAGCCCCTGGGCAAATGGGCTCTTACGGTTTACGAGCAGGACGCCCGCGTTAGCCCCGATTCGCTCTTCCAGAGCCTCTTTACCCTGGCCTTGATCGAGCGCGACCTGCACAAATCCAAGGACGCGATTCCGCTTCTGACTCGCGCTCTCAAGCTCCAGGAATCGACCGTCGGCCCCGCCGATCCCGGCATCGCCGACACGCTCGAGGTCATCGCCGCCCTGCACGAAAGCGAGGGCCAGTACTCGCTCGCCGAGCCTTTGTTTCGCCGCCTGATCGCGATTCGTGAAAAGGACCGACCCGAGCTCAATCTCGATCTCGCCTCGGCCGCCGAGCACTATGCGAGCGTCCTCACGAAGCTCGATCGCGGGGCTGAGGCCAAGACATTCCTGGCTCGAGCGGCGGCGATCAGACAGGCGGCGGCCGACGGCGGCCTGCTCCAAAAGCCCAAGCGTACCCCGCCCAAGCTCGTTGCTACGGCGTCGCGTGGGCGATAGAGCCCGCCGATTGCCTCCGCGGTTCGTCGGCGGAGACCTTGGATTCGGAAGCTTCGACACCAGCCCGCGACGCGAGCCGTTGTTCGAACCGATTGGCCTCGGTCAGAAAATCGTAAAACGCCAGCAGACCGCAAAAGTAAAATCCCGGCCTGCCATCCAGAAAGCCCAGCCTCAGGAAATAGGCGTACACAAACCGAGCGAGCGGGCGAAGTGGCAGTCGAGCGGCGAGCCTCTTGAGCCGGCGCTTGAATCGCTTCCCTCGCCCGATCGAGGCTGGGATCGGCTCGGACATGAGCCGGTCGTGGACGGCGGCTTCCCAGATCGCGTAGCGGTTATGTTTCTCGACCCAGGCGGCGATCGTCGGGTAGGCGTAGTGATCCAGCATGCCCGCCAATCGCATGACCCGCCCCTTGAGCTCGACATGCTCGTGGGCCTCGTTGTCCCCCGCTCGACCCCCAGCGCCGTCGATGAGCTTTTCGTATCGACCCATCCGATGCTTGAAGAGCCGCAAATTCCAGCATTCCGAATAGCCGCAGTGCTTGATCCGCCCCCCCAGGAAATAATACCGCGAATTCAGATAATAGCCGTCCGCCTCGTCACCCGCGATCCGCTCGCGGATTTCACGCGCGAGCTCGGGGGGAACGACCTCGTCGGCGTCCACGATCAAGACCCATTCGTTGCGAAACGGGAGCGTCTCGAGCGCCCAGTTTTTCTTCTTGGGGTAGCCCCCGGAATAGTGAAAATCGACGACTGTCGCCCCCATCTCGGCCGCGATTTCGCGGGTGCGGTCCGCGCTATGGCTGTCGACGACGAAGACCTGGTCGGCCCAGGCCAGGGCGGGCAGGCATCGCGTGAGATTGTCGGCCTCGTTCTTGACTGGGACGATCACGCTCAGGGCCGCTCGGGATCGTTCGCCAACCGCGCCAACGGTGTGATTCATGGACTGGGTCCTTTGTCTCCTTGGATTCGACGGGCTAGAGGACGACGCAATCCGGGGCCGGGCCGCCCCCCGAAAGCCATTGGTAAACGGAGGCGAGCCGATCGGCCTGGCGGTCCCAGGTGTAGGAAGACTCCACGAGCCCGCGCGCGGTTCGTCCCAACCGCCGTCGTTCCTGGGGGGTGCGATCCAGCATCTCCCGGAGCCCACGCTCGACCGATTCGCTCCTGGGCTCGACGACGACCGCGGCGCCGGCGGCGGCCGATTCGGGAAAGTGACAGGCGGTCGTGATCAGGCACGGAAGCGACGCCGCCATCGCCTCGAGCACGGCCATGCTGAATCCCTCGCTGTAACTCGGGAGCACGAAGCAATCGGCGGCTCCCCACACCCGGCGCGCTTGCTCGCCCGCCACGTGACCCAGATAGGTCGTCTTACCGGCGAGTCCCAGCGCGAGGATTCGATCGCGGAATGGGGCCCATGCTCCATCGTCGTTTCCCGCCAGGAGCAAATGGGCCGACGGATAATCAGGGGCAAGCCGCGCGAACGACTCGGCCAGCATGTCGAGCCCCTTCTTGGGATGCAATCGACCATAAAAGAGAATAATCGTCTTGCCGACCAGCTCGGGATGCTCGGCCTCGAGCAGGGATCGCGGCGGCGGATCGTCGAAGGCGCTGAGATCGACGCCGTTGGGGACAAACGCCACCGGAGTCCACGGCGCGAGGCCGCGGAGGTGATCGATCTCAGGTCGCGACAGCGCGTGCAGGCAGGCCGACCCACGCAGGTTGCGGGATTCGACCAGGGCGAGATAGAGCTTTTTTTTCCAACGCTTCTGAGCAAGCGCCCAGGGTTCGGCCATCCCATGGGCGGCGATCAGATACGGAATCCTCGATCGCGAGGCCGCTCGAGCCCCTCGCCGTGTCTGATCCTGCCATAAGCCATGCAAATGCGCTACCTCCGCCCCAGCCACCGCCCGTTCGAGCGACACCTCCGGACCCTCCAGCCTCGGAAGCCCCTCCCGCTCGACATCCGAAAGCCGCGACGGTGTCACCGTCACGATCGAAATCCGACCCCCCAGCCGATCAAGTGCCCGCGTCATCCCCAGGATGCTCGGCACCATCCCGCCATCGCGGACCGGGTCGAGCCCATTGCACAAATGCAGCCAACGCCCCCGCTCGGAATCCCGGGCAGGGCCGGCAACCCCACGCGACGGCTGTCGTTGAACTGATCCTAACATATGCTCACCTCACTTGGACAGTATCGCGTAATCCACCGCGGGGCCTCGCGACGCCCGGCTCGGCCAGGGCGAGTGCCTCGATCATCCCAGCGGCGAACCGTTCCGGACCCCACTCCGCCACGATCCCCGCCGCCCGCCGACCCATCGCCGCTCGCTCGTCCTCGGGGAGTCCGGCCATCCAGGCGAGCCGCGCGGCCATTTGCTCGACATCGAGCGGATCAAGCCTCGCGCCGGCACCATGATCGGGACCATTCTCGGCGACAAACGTCCCCGCGCAGCCCGCCCTGCTCGAAATCAACAGCGGAAGGCCGCTCGCCGCGGCCTCGTTGGCCACGAGCCCCCAGGGCTCGGAGAGGCTCGCCAGCACGAAACCGCTCGCGCCGGCGTACCATCGGGGCAGGGCGTCGACCTGCAAGAATCCTGGCCGATGAACCGAGTCGCCGCGACCGGTCCGAGCGATGGTTCGTTCGATCTCCGTCGCCTCGGGACCGTCCCCGCACAACACGAGATCCCAGGCCTGGCCCGCGATGGCGCTCGCCCGATACCGCGCGAACGCCTCGATCAATCGGGCGAGGTTTTTCTCGGGGGCGAACCGGCAGACGCTCAGGAAATACGGGCTCGTGGGCAATCCGTCGCGCGCGTCCGGGCGATCCCGCCAGGTCCTGGCCTGGTTCGCGAAATGATCGTTGTCGACCGCGTTATAGCCCAGGGCGATTCGCTCGCCGGGCATGCCCAGACGCATCAGATACTCACGATGCGAAGCCCCCCCCACGAGCGCGGAGTCAAACAGGCGAATCCGCCGCCTCTTGACGGCCTCTTTCCACCAGAATCGGGGCCGATCGACGGCCTGGCTCTCGGACATGAGAACCACCGGCAGCCCGAGCCGCCTTCCCCACCGAGCGCCCGCCATCGACTCGGGCCGCGCGTACCCCACGACCCCGATCGCCCCAGGCCGGTCGCGGTCGAGGGCCGACTCAATCGCGCGCGCGCACTCGGCCGGCTCGATCGCCTCCAGCGCCCGATCGGGGAACAAGGTGGTCCACTCGAATGGCTCGTCGGCGCGGTGTCTCCGCCAGGGGTAGGTCTCCTCGCGCGAGGCGACCTCGTAGGCGGTCAGGCGACCCCCCTCGCGCTTGAGAGCCCGGGCCAGGGACCGGAGCCTCGCCAGGTGATAGGGTCCAAAATTGGTGAAACAAACCGCGAGTTTCATCGAGCTTCCTCCTTGATCACGACGCCGCGATCGGTCGTGAAATCCGACCGGCCTCGCCGGCAATTCCCGCCGAGCCCACGCCCGCCCATTTCCCGCCCCACCACATGAGCACCAGCAGAGGCATCGTGGTGAAACCCCAGTTGTAATAAAACCAGACCAATGGGTCGTCGTTCACCACCATGAACCAGGCATTGTAATAGCTAATCGACCACCAGAACTGGACCCAAGGGGACTGGGCGTTGGCTCGAAAATAGAGATAGGCCGTCCGGACGAAAATCGACAGGCAAACGATCACGATCACCGTGGCCTCTGCCCCTCCGTTGAGCTGGGTCGCGCCCAGGAGCCCGATCGCGGGACCCGTGAAATCCTCCTTGCGCTCAAGCTCCGAGCCCGCGATCCAGGCCTGAATCCACTGAGCCCGGCCAAAGACCGGCTTGGTCGGCCACACGATCCGGGGAATGAACGTCGAAAACACGCGAAGATAGCTCGCGCCTCCGTCATACGAGGATTTCCCCGGCACCGTATCCATCATGAGCAGGTATCCGCCATATTCCTCGCTCTCATGCGTGACGGGTCGGCCGTCGGATGCGTCGTCCTCTCCGAGATTCAGGCTCTCGAGCACGGTCTTGGGATTGAAATCGCCGACGAAACCCACGAAGCCGGCCACCGATCGCTCGTGGTCGCGGTCGTTGCGCCAGCCGATGGCGACCCCGACGACCAGGACTCCGGTCGCCGCGGTGGCGAACAGGACCGGCCATGATGGCCGCCGGGATCGGGTGATATACCACGCGCAGACCGTCGCCAGGACTCCGACCAAGGAATGCGACCGCTTGCCGTTGAACATCCAGATCAAGACATACCCGGCCCCGGCGGCGATTCCGGCGGGCAGGAACAGCGACGGGTTCGAGCTTGCCCGCCCGGTCACGATCAGCATGATCGCGGCGACCAGCATCACGAAGGGGAACGAGCGAAAGAGCGATTCCTCGGCCGAAACCGAGTCGGCGTCATCCCCGGCTCGCAGGACGATGCCCGCGCAAATCAGCCCCCAGATCACCAGTGGCGGGGCGACCCCACCCACGAGCGCCCGCGACCAGCCCACCGGCGGACGCGGTAGCATCCGCGCGACCAACCCCCCGATCCCCGAGTGATAGACCAGGAGGAAAAGCCCGAGCGCCCACAGAATTCGCGTATTGGCCTCAAGGACCAGCTCGCTTCCTCGCGCGGACACGGCCCATTCGTGATAACTTATCGGCTGGATGATATACAAATGCGTATACCCCACCAGGAACAGCCAGACGGGTTCGAATGGGTCGAACCGCCCCCGCGCGACCGCGGCCAGGAAATAGGCCGTGATCAGACCGGCGGTCGCGTAAATCGGGGCTAGCTCGTCCATGATGATGGGTCCAGATCCAGGTGAGGTGCTTGGATGCGGTTCAGGCTCGCCGGACCGCGATCGGGAATTTGGTCTCGTGCCGAATGTCCCCTGGTCGACGCGAGCGGCCAGGCTCGATCAACCTGGCGACCACGCCCTGGAGGGCCTGGTGGTAGCGCGGCCAGTCGAATTCGAGGGCACGGGCGCGGGCCGCCTGGGCCATCCGAGCTCGTAACGAGGCATCGTCGCCGAGCAGGGCCATCGCCGCGGCGAGCGAGTCGGCGTCGCCGGCTGGAACCACGAGCCCCTCGACGCCATCCCGCGCGACCGAGCCCGCCTCGGCCGTCACGATGCACGGCAGGCCGCACGCAAGGGCTTCATACGTCACCACCGCCGAGCCCTCGAAGAGCGAGGGAAACACAAACACGTCCGCCCTGGCCATCAAGCCCGGCATTTCACCATGCCCGACCCGGCCCAGCAGCTCGACATCGCCGAGTTCCCCCGCGAGCGGACCCGGATCACGCGGCAGCGCTCCCAGGAGCTCAAGGCTCCAGCCCGGTCGCTTGACCATCCGCCAAGCCTCCAGCAACGACCGGATCCCTTTACGCCCGGTGATCCCCCCGGCGAAAAGAAACCGGCAACGATCCTCATGGAGCGGTTTCGCGACGGGGCGAAAACGTCGACAATCGGCGGCGTAGGGGATCACCTCGATTCGATCCCGGGCCACTCCCTTCGCCACGAGCGTGTTCGCGATGTGTCGCGAGGGGGTCAAGACCACGTCCGCGAGCGCCAAATCCTCGCGACGGCGCTCGTGTATCCACGCGAGCTCGGCGAGATCCAGCGCGCCGTCGCCGAGATAGATCGGCAGATAGTCCGGAGCCATCGTTCGCTCTCGCTCGAGCACGGCCATCTCGAGGTCGACGTCTCCATGCACCATGCTCACGATCGTGGGAACGCCCAGGCGCTTGCACAGGGGCAAGGTCGCGCTTGACGCCACGTCGCTGAAAGCCATCAGGACCGCCGGCGAAAGCCTCTCGACCCGCGCCGCCAGGCGACGATCGAACGCCACGGTTCGATGCCGCCCAATCGCCCGTTTCAAACGACCTCCCGCCGCCAATCGGGTCTCGATCCGAAGCGCGAGATCATAGGAAACGAGCGATCGGACCCGCGCGGCGGGGATCTCGGGATCGTGTCTTCGGAGTAGGAATCGCTCCGCCCGAGCAAGCAAGCCCGGGGCGAGCCCGCGCGCGACGCGGGCCACCCGGCTATCCGGGTCATGATAGACGGCTGTCACGAATTCACCCAACAGCCCCGCCCGTTCGAGACCGATCGCCGCCTGATAGGCGGGGGGGCGCGAGTCGGGGCAGGCGATCATGACCGGGCAATCCATTCGGAGCGATTTCATCGGGGCCTCGTTCATCCATGAGTCGGCCAATCGCCCAGGAGCCTAGCTCTTGCGATAAGTCGACGCGAACCGCTCGCGCCGCGCCTGCTCCAGGTCGTGCTCCACCATCATCGTGATCAATCCCCGGAAATCGACCTCCGGCCGCCACCCCAGGGCCTCGCGAGCCTTGGTCGGGTCTCCCAGGAGCACGTCGACCTCCGACGGCCGAGTATACCGCGGGTCGAATTCGACGTAATCGTGGTAATCGAGGTCGACCAGCGAAAAGGCCAGTTCGAGCAACTCGCGCACCGAGTGGGTCTCGCCCGTGGCCACCACGTAATCGTCGGGCGTTTCGGCCTGAAGCATCATCCACATCGCCCGAACGTAGTCGCCGGCGAAACCCCAGTCGCGCTTGGAGTCGAGATTTCCCATCACCAGTTTCTTTTGCAAGCCTTCCTTGATCCGAGTGGCCCCCAGCGTCACCTTGCGGGTCACGAACGATTCGCCGCGCCTGGGGCTCTCATGGTTAAAGAGGACCCCCGAGCAGGCGAACATGCCGTAGGCCTCGCGATAGTTGATGGTCTGCCAGTGGCCATAGAGCTTGGCGCAGGCATAGGGGCTTCGGGGGTGAAACGGCGTGTTCAGATCCTGGGGCGGCGGGGCCGAGCCAAACATCTCGGAACTCGACGCCTGGTAAAACCGGACCGGCTGGCTCTGGTTCAGGTGCCGGACGGCCTCCAGCAATCGGAGTGTTCCCGACCCCACTACGTCGGCCGTGTAGAGCGGCTGATCAAAGGAAACCCGAACATGGCTCTGAGCGCCCAGATTGTACACCTCGCTGGGTCGCACCTTTTCCATCACCATCGCGAGGCTTGAGGCGTCGGCCAGGTCGGCGTAATGCAAATGAAGCCGATCATGCACCGAGGGATCAATGGCGAATAAATGGTCGATGCGCTGGCGGTTCAAACTGCTCGATCGACGCACCAGGCCATGAACCTCGTAATCGGGCCTGGCAAGCAAGAATTCCGCGAGGTACGACCCGTCTTGCCCCGTGATTCCCGTTATCAATGCGCGTTTCATAAGCTGCCGATCGGCCTCAAGGTGAAAAGGATCGCGTCTTCCTCATGGAATATAGTACCGCGCCCGAGGCCGAGGGAGGATCGGTTCGAGGTTGGCCAGGACGACCCGGGAGAATTCGATCATCGCGGTTCCCTCGGGATCGCCGTCTCCCGTCGAGAACACCTCGATCGTCATCGACGAGCCGCGGGTCGTCCGCCCATGGCTGCTCCGGCTGGTGATCGGAAGCCGACGCACATAATTCTCAAGTCGACCTTCACCAAAAATGTAGTACCAAAATCCCACCGTCTCGACCAGATCCCCTCGCGAATACGCCAGCAAGCTCGCATAGGTTGGCGACGTTCCCGACTCCTCAAGGACAACCGTCCGGGTCCGCGATTCGATCTTTTCCCACCCCCCCGAGGGAAGGCAAATCTCTGGCGTGTGACGCAGGTTGGTCCCCTCTCGCGAGTAATTGACCCAGAGCCGCATCCTTCGCCCCGGATGCCGTGGATTCTCATAGACCCGGTTCAAATACTCGGTCGTCTGTGCGCGCTCGACGATCTCGGGCGCGACCTCCTCGTCCCTGCCGGACCAGTCCCCCATCTCGAGAGGGAGCGTCGCGAGCGGCCTGGCCAACTCCGGTCGGTCGGTCTCGTTCATCCGCCCGATCGCGATTCGCGAGGCAACCCCCCCCGCCAGGATCAAGCCGCAGAGTGTGATTCGAAACAGTGTTGTGTTCATAGGAAGTTCGCCTCTGGAAAAGGTCACGAGGTCGGCGCGATCATGCCTGGGGTAGCCGCTCGTTCGTCGGCCCGGGGCAAGGCCGCTCTCCCCATCGTCCCCGCGCCCTGGCACGCGCCGTCCTGGCGCGGAAGCCGATCCAGAAGCCAACACAGAGCCGAGAGCATCGCCAGCCCAAACCCCATCATCAGTAGACCCTCGAGCGTATGGTAAGCACCCGAGGCGTATCTCGCGTTACAATAATGCATGATATAACCGGTGAGCACCACCCGCGCGATGTTGGCCGAGAGCGCGATCGGAAGCGCGGAGGCCATCACCACCAGCCGCTGCCAGAGCGGCCGCGCGACCAGATACGACATCGCCGTCGTCAGGGCTAGGAACCCCGTCAACTGCCGCATGCCGCTGCACGCCTCGGCCACGAAGAGCTGCACCCCGCCGGGAAGCGTCATATGATTTCCCTCGCAGAGAACGGGGACGCCGGTGGCATTCATCACCGTCGAGGCCGCCTCGCTCGCCAAAAGCTGAAGAGGGGACGCGATCCGCGAATAGAGCGCGATCGGCAGCGGAATCATGAAGCCCAGGAAAACGATCGGAAACCAATACCGGGCGAGGGCCGACCGGCCCAGGATCAAGGCGAAAACCCCCATGAACCCGACCAGGAACCCAAGGTCTCCCAGGAACGGGATCGGCAAGGGGATCGTGACCAGCCCCAGCATCAGGGAGATCGTCAGTAAAAACGCGCCTAGGATCACGCCTCCTTCGATGGGCGTGGGACCGCGGCGGGCGGCCTGGCCGGCGAAATAGAGGCTGATCAAGGGGACGAGGAAGCCGTGGCTATAGTTTTCGTCCGTGGTCCAGACTTTCACGAAATGGAGGAGATTGTCCTGGAAGATGGCGACGAAGAGCCCAGCGCAGACGAGCAGGGCCGCCCCCCGCGCGGGTCCGCCCGGCGCGGCGAGCCCACGCTTGAGCGCCTCCCAGGGGCTCCAGGCACCGTGCCCTTCGCCCTGGGCTCGATCGCGCGACGACTGATCTTGTTGATGGCTCACCTTGCGCACCTCGCGATCCTCTCTTTTGGCCGTCAATTGGCCCTCGGGCTCGTCTCGGCCCGCGCCCGCTCGATCATCGATCCCCGTCTCGCCAGGGTCGCCCGCCGAGTGACATCGTCACCCCTAACCGCCAAGGCCGCCGCCTTGAGCGCCGACTGACGACGACCCTCGTCGTCCAGTCGCGAACCAACGTCCGCCAGGTTAAACCAAAGAGCGCGCTTCACGACTCCCTCGGGTGCCGCCTCGATCGCGCGGCGGTACGCTCGATCCGCCAGGTCCCACCGCGACAATAACGCCAGCGACTCTCCCTGAATCGCATGATCAAGCATCGATGCTCGACCGTCGGCCTGCTCGCCCGCCAGACGCTCCAGGATCGGCCGACCCACCTCGCTTCCCCGCTCCATGAGTAACCGCGCCGCCGCGAGCTCGACCAGTGACCCCTTGGGCAGGATCGATAGCCAATCCTCGGGTTTCCACGACGGCTCGGCCGTGATCTCGGTCAGGATCGCGCGGATTCGCTCCTCGCCCGGCAACAGGAACCGTTCCGCGGCGGGGTCCTCGCTGAAACCTGGGACCCCCTGAACGCCGAGGCCCGGTCGATCCGCCATCAGGAGCGCCTCGCGATAAAGCGCGAGGGCCCGTTCCTTGTCTCCGACCTCGGCCAGTCGCCTCGCCGAGGACGCCAGGGCCAACGAGTCGCGAACGAGCCCCAGATCCGAGGCCGAGACTCCGGCTCCCTTTTCCGGGGACGGCAGTCTGACAAGCGCCAGACGCGACTCGGGCTCGATCGGAGCGACGGCAAGCGCCTGTCGCAGAGCCGTTCGCGTCTCGTCGATGGGCTGATCATCCCCCGTGGTCGCGAGCGCGTGGTGCGCCAGATGTCGTCCCGTCGTCTGAAACCACCGTGTCCCTGGTGGATTGGCCTCGATTGGCAACGGCCTCCACCGCGTGGGGGGAGCGAACAGCCGACTGGCCGTGAGCGCGGCCGCCCCGGAATCGATCGCCCACTCGAACGACAATCCGCCTCCAACCACCCCGAGGAGCAGCAACAGCCCCACGATCACCGGGCTAGCCAACCAGATCGGGGCACCCCACGTCTCGGGCTCGCGTGGGATCGTTGGAATCGGCCGCTTCGCCACGGTGGATCGATTCGACCGGGCCGCCGGGACCGCTCGATGCTGATACGATGCGAGCACCTCGCT
>JAKBAP010000137.1 GCA_021808995.1 Planctomycetota bacterium
TCCACGCCGGCGTCGACATCAAGGGTGCTCTCGCCCCTTGGGTCGCGGAATTGTCCAGATCGTGGCGACCAACCCCTGGACAAAGCCACGCGATTTGATACGCTGGTACACGTTCCATTTGTTCATTAAACGTCAACCCAATCGTTCGCCTCGTCAGGGGGGAATCGTGATGATCGATGTACGGGCGCTGGCGCATGCCTATTATTCGAGCCCCGTGGGCGTGCTCTTGCTGGAATGGGATGGCGAGGCGGTGGTCCGGCTTGCGTTTCCGGGGCGTGACGGGTCGCCGCGGGCCGCGGGGCCAGGGTCGATTCACGACGCGGCGGCGGTTCGGGAGCCGCTCGGGCGGCTGAAGGCGTATTTCGCGGGTGAACTGCGTGAGTTTGGCTTGCCCCTGCGTCCGGAGGGGACGGAGTTTCAACGACAGGTCTGGCGCGCGCTCACCGAGATCCCGTACGGGGCCACGATCAGTTACGCCGAACTGGCGCGGTGGATCGGTCGGCCGACGGCGGCGCGGGCCGTCGGCGCGGCGAACGGGCGCAATCCCATCGCGATCATCGTCCCCTGCCATCGGGTGATTGGGGCGAATGGTTCCCTGACTGGGTTTGGTGGCGGGCTCGATCGCAAGGAATGGCTCTTGACCCACGAACGCGAGCGAACAGGGGTCGGAGGAACCGTCCGCGACATGGCGGTTACGGCCGAGATTTGACCGGGCCGGTCGGGCGCTCCAGATCGATGCCCTTCCAGGCGGGGTCGCCGCTGACGGGGTTGGAGCGGGCGATGAGACCTCCCTCGAATCGCACGGAATAGGTGGGAAAACGGGGGTCTGGCTCGGCATAGTCGGTGCTGACGAACTGCGCCCCGCTCGCGAGTGCCTTGTCGCGCATGGAGACGTCGGCGGTACGGGCCTGGCGAGTGTCGGCGTCCGCGCGGGTGCGTACCAGGAAGCCGGCCTTGACGAGCCGCTGAATGCGGTCGAAATCGGCCACCGGGTCGTTGATTTTGAACCATGCGGCGGCGGGATCCGTGGGATCAACCGTCGCGAACATCGCCCGCCCCTTGAGCGACGGATGGCCATCGAGATAGCGATCGCGGATGGTTCCCTCGTTGTCGAGGGCGAACATCACCAGGCCCCGACACGATTCGATCGTGGGCCATCCGCCGATGCGCACGGCCTCCGCGAGCGTGGAATGACGGCCGCGAAGGCGATCCGGGGTCAGGATTTCCTCGGCGGCGAAAATCGAGCGAATCTCGGCGTCCACCGAATCGAGCTCGGCGGCGGAGAATGGAATCGGGCGAGAGGGAAGCGCGGGGATGGCCTCGTCCTTGAGCTCGACCAGGATCAGGATCGGCACATGCTCGCGGTGGGCCTGCGACCAATCGCGGATCTGCTTGAGCGCGGACTGAAACGTCGGGACCGTCGTGCGATAATCAATGTCGGGAATGTGAAGGATCTTGAGCCCGGGCTTCTTGAGCAAGCCCTCGGGATCAAAGGGGGGGCCGGGGTCCTTGCCCATGCCGCGGATCATTTTGATCGCCGAGGGGCTTGCGTACAGGCCCCCCTTGGGGTCGGCGTAGAGGTCGAGCTCAATCTGGCGGACGCCCAGCCGGCTCAATTGGTCGGCGAGCGGTTTGTGGGCATAGTCGAGGGCCTCCGCGTGGTGTCGGCCAGCGGACGCGATGAGCTTTTGAATCGGCGGCAAGGGAGCGAGCCGATACGAATTATGGGTGCCGATGACTTGAATTTGATTGAGCCGCGGCTCGCCCGCCCTAGCCTGGGCCCAGGTCATCGTGAACGCGATCAGGACGGCGGCCGGTCGAGCCAGGCACGAGCTCAATTCAGGCATGACGGGTTCCTTGATGATCAAGAATCGGCGCGAAACCAAGCATGACGATCGCATCGTCCGGTTGTACCCCGGGGGCCGACCGGCGAAAAGGGGCGGTCGCGTATTCGTGGCAAGATTGGCCAGGATCGAGGGACCATGAACGACCCTGATCATGATCGCGCGGCGAGCGCGTATGACCATCCGGCGGCGCGTGATCCCGCGCGGTTGGAGGCGGAGTGTGAGATTGGCTTTTCGAGGCGGTCGGGGCCTGGCGGTCAGAATCGCAACAAGGTCGAGACGGCGGTGGTGTTTACCCATCTCCCGACTGGGCTCAAGTCCAGCGCGTCGGAGCGGCGCACCCAGGGAGAGAACCGCCGCATGGCGTTGTTTCGCCTGAGGTTGGAGCTGGCTCTGGTGATTCGCCGACCGATCGTGATCGGGGAAGAGGGTGGATATCGACCCAGCGTGCTCTGGTGTTCGCGGCGGAAGGGAGGGCGAATGGAGGTGAATCCGGCCCACGATGATTATCCCGCGCTCCTTGCGGAGGCACTTGATGTCCTTGCGGTTTGTGAGGACGAGCCCCGGCTTGCGAGCCCGATCCTTGGCTGTTCGCCGACGCAACTGGTGAAGTTGCTCAAGGCCGTGCCCCGGGGGCTGATCGTGCTCAACGCGAGCCGGGAGCAAGGCGGCAAGGGACCCCTTCGATAGCACTCGTTACCCAGAACGAGAGGGCGATCCAGGATCGAGCGCGGACACGACCGCCTCGATCGTGGAGGGAGCGTGCCCCTCCAGGCGGTTGTTCACGAAGACAAAGGCGGGTCGCCGCTCGGCCAAGGCGCGGCGGCCGAGATCCACCAGAGCCCCTCGGACGGTGGGGTTGGGCTCTTGCACGCTCTCGTAAGGCTCGAACCGCGCCACCGCCTGCTCGTAGGTCCGGCCGGGGCTTAGCAAGGCGCGCGCGAGCGTGAAATCGGTGGTCCACGCGCGGTCGTCCGCGATCTGGACCCCCAATTCCGGCATTCGGGTCCAGGAGCTGAACACGTGGGCGACGGATCGACGGGCCAGGACCGAGTAATAAGGCTCGACGAGAAAGTCGGGGTTGCGGATCTCGACCGCGAGCCGGATTCCCGCCGGGATCGCGGCCAGGAATTCATCCAACCGCCGTGAGAATGCCTCGCCGTCCGCGAACGTCGACCGCGAGAACGCGCCAAATTCGAGGATCACGGCCGCGACTCGGTTCTGATACGGGGCGAGCCGGTCCAGAAAATCGCGCACGAACCGGCCTGGGTCCAGGAACCAGGGATTGGCCATGTCGCCCCGAGCGCCGTAACGCGGATGACGAGGCCAGCGCGCGACCGTGATTTCCTCGGGTGCCTTGAGCGCGACCTTGAGATCGCGGGGGGACTCGCCGAAAAACCTCTCCCAGAATTCCACGGTCGGGAACTGGTAAAAGCTAAAATCACCGCAGACGGCGGGAAAGGTCAGGACATACTCGCGCAGGCATTCGTCCTCGAACAGCCGCTTCGAGAATCGACCGCGGGTCTGGTAGCGCTGGGGCGAATAGATCGAGCCCATCCAGCCGGGGTATTTCCACGAGCTCGTGCCAAACCAGAGTCCCCGCCGCGAGAGGCCGGCGAGCCGGTCCCCGAGTCGGGCCGCCTGGGGTGGTCGGTCGAGCTCGGGGAACAGCGGCATCGACATCGCTTGGATCCTGGGGCTCTTAGAGCATGGGGAGCTCGAGTTTTTCCTCGTTGGCGATTCGCCGGAGCTTCTCCTGGGCGCGGGACTCGATCTGGCGGACACGTTCCTTGGTGATGCCGAGTTCGCGGCCGAGCTGTTCCAGGGTTTGTTCGCTCGCCCCTCCCAGGCCAAAGCGGCTGATGATGATCTTGCGTTCGCGATCGTCGAGCCGGCCGAGCATGCCCTTGACGGCTTCCTGCATGCGTTTGAGGGCGCTTTCGTATTCATGCTCGTCGGCGCGGGTGTCCGCGGCCGATTCAAACATCTCCTCGTGGCCGGTGACGAAGCGATCGCGGCGGTGGTTTTCCTCGGGGATGGTCCGGGCGAAGTTTTTCATGATCGCCCATGAGGCGTAGGTGCTGAACTTGTTTCCCCGCGAGTAGTCGAATTTCTCGACGGCCCGGATCAGCGACATATTGCCATCGGAGACGAGCTCGAAAAAGTTGTTCGAGGGTCCCACGTGCCGCTTGGCGATGGAGACGACCAGTCGCAGGTTGGCGCGAATGATCTGGTTCTTGCGAGCGAGGGCTTCTTCCTGCAGGCGCTCGATTTCCTCGAGATCGGCGGTCTTGGCGCGAGTCGGGTCGAGCTTCTCGCGAATCTGGTGGGCCCGATACTTGAGATAGTTCATCTCGCGAAACAGGTGCGATTCCTGCTCGCGATCGAGCAAGGGGACCTCATAGAGGCTCGCCAGATAAGGGGGGAGTCCCTTGGGGGGCTTGGACTTTCGAGGAGCCTTGCCACTGGCGGGCTCGGGGGTGGGCCCCAGGATCTGGCTGGCGGCGTCGGGTAGGGCGAAGCTCTCGTGGTCGATGAACTCGAGCTTGGTGCTTAAGAGCCGGCGGGCGCGCATTTCGTTGATCAAACGGTACACGCTCGAGCGCGTCCGGCCGTACTGTCGCGCCAGCGCCTCGGCCGATGCCCCCATGCGATAGCGCAGATAGATTTGCGACTTGGCCTCGTCGTCCAGCGGAGCGGACGAGCTGGAAAAAATCGCCTGTTCGGGATTTTCGCGGTCGTGGGCCTTCAGGGTCAGACGAACCGTCTCGGTTGAGCGCGACATGGTACTGGCAATCCTCCGCGCGGTCTCGGTCAGGCCAACTTGACCCGGACGAAATTGCGCCATGCGGCGAGCGCGGCGGATGATCTCCTCGCGCTCAGCCTCGGTCAATTGTCGAAATCGAGCGCCTCGCTCCACCTGACTCGTGTGGGACGAAACAAAACGCTGTAGGCTCGACTCCAGGAAACCCACCTTGGCTCGACCGTCGATGACAAACCGACGAGCCACCAATCCCCGCCCCCGCCATCGCGTCACCGTGCGGGCCGAAACCTTGTAGCGACGGCTGACATCGTCAACCGTGAGCACCGGCTCGGCCGCCTGATCCACGGGCTGACGAACGGTCGCCGAGAGATCCTCGACAAACAGTCGCAAATCATGCTGGACATCGTCCCCCTCAAGCACAAGGGCCGGCGACCCCTCGGGCCGATAACCCGTGATGCGATAACAAACATATTCATAAGGATAACGCTTCGCCGACTCGATCTCCCCCAACAGTTGCTCCGCTCGCTCCACCTGCTCCAGCCGCCGTTCCTTCGGGGCGTACCGCGTCTGCTGATCCTTGAGCTGCTTGATCGCGGGATGGCGGTACGACTTGCTCATCCTCAAACTCTCCCTCGACAGCTCGACCTCCGAACAACCCGGCCCTTCTCCAAACGATGGCTCTTTCCCATCCCCTATCCCCGCCCAGTCTCAGTCGTCAGACTCAGTGGTCCCGCGACGAGAATATCGGCCGACCACGCCACCACACACCACCAAACGTCCCGACTTCCCCGATCCACCACACCCGCAAAGTCGCCATCTTGAACGACGGCCAATTCCCAGCTTGTGACAACCCGTTCGCGCCTCGACTCTCTCTTTGACGCTCGTCCGCGGCGATTCGTTCACACAAATCACCAAGCAATTCACAAGCCAATCCACCCCCGATACCTCTCATGGAAACCAGACAAGCCCAACCGAACTGGCGTCTCTCCCCGTCTCAAGCAATCAAAGCGCCCGTTTCAAACAGACGTTTCATTGCTCCAAGTTGTTCGCTCGGTCGCGCCGAAATCTTTCTGGAATTCCGTTCGTGAAGCCTGAACCATCGGCCTCCAGAACCATAAACGACCGATCTCAACGGCATGACGAGAAAGATGTTACATCGGCTTCCAAGAGATTCTAGGCCAGGATCGACTAGACCACTCAGCGGATTCTTCCAGGACCTGCCCTCCGAAAGAGATACGCTATGCGTGCGAGCATCAATGCTATTAGTTTCGGTTTCCGAGATTGTGACAGGGGGGGAAGTGGGTTTGAGGATTCGCGTGGTGACAAATTGACAGAAATGGCGGGAAATCCATAATGCGAGGCGGATCGGCCGGGTTTTCGATCAGGGAGGGTTCGATGACGAGATGGGCAAGGGATCTTGGGTTCCATCGCGTGGGCCGGGCTCTGGTCCGTGGGGGGCTGTTGACTCTTCTTGGAGGGTCATTGACATTTGGTCAGGCCCCGGGTGTGGGTGTGGTCTTGGATGGTGGCCCTCGGCTGGGAGGTGGGTCGAGGGTCCGGGTTGAGCTCAAGGCGCGGGGGCTTTTTCGTCCGGGTTTGCCACCGATGACGGGGGGTCAGGCGGCCAAGATGCCCAAGCCGCTGGCGCTTGAGGTTGAGACGCGACTGGTTTTCTCGGAGCGGCCGGTTCTGGTGGCTCGGGATGGCCGGGTGGTTAACGCTCGTGACGTGAAGGAGTCGGCGCTCAAGCCTGGAGAGGGGGGGCGGTCGATCCGGGTGGTTCGCCACGTGGTCCAGGCGGCCTCGGCGATCAATGGAGAGGTTCGGCCAATGGCGGCGGCGATCCGGCCGGCGGTTTCGCTGTTGGTGGCCGATCGTCCCGAGCCGGGGGGGCCGGTGTGGGTGGCGAGCCCTGGTGGTCCGCTCACGCGATCGGAGCTTGAGTTAGTGGAGGGTCTGGGGGATCCGCTGGCGCTGGCCGATCTTTTGCCTGGCAAGGCGGTCTCGCGGGGTGATCGTTATCGGCCCAGCCAGGGGGGGGCGATGGCGATCTCGGGTTATGACGCGGTCACCGTGAACACGCTCGAGGGGATTGTGGAGTCGCTCGACGAACGGACCTGCCGGCTCAAGGTCTCGGGCCGGGTCGAGGGGCGGGTCCTGGGGGGTTCGGGAACCATGACCTGTGATGGATTCTTGACTTATGACCGGGAGCGGGGCTGGCTGGACCGGCTCGAGATCAATCGCATGGAGGTTCGCCAGCCAGGGCCGATCGAGGCTGGGCTCGAGGTCAAGAGCACGCTGACGGTCTCGCGCCAGGCGGAAAATCCACCGGCGACGCTTTCAGACGAGCGACTGGCGGGGATCTCGCTGGACATCACCGCCGCGCGGCTGCTTTTGAGGCAGGCTGGGCCTGGTGGGCTGTGCTCGATCTTGCATGACCGTCGGTGGCATGTCTTCTGGGAGGACTCAAAGGTGGTTGTGCTCAAGCGGCTCGATGCCGGGCGGGTGGCGGCCCAGCTCAATCTGTCGCAGGCGCAGGCCGCCGGAAAAGGGAGGCGGCTCGACCCTGTCCAGTTTCGCGACGACATTCGCAAAGTGCTCAAGGACCGCTTCGTGCGTCTGCTTGGCGAGGGGGACGTCGGTGGCGATCCGGCTGGCGGGCGCAGATACAAGGTCGGCGTCGAGGGGCGGGAGGGTGAATTGCCGGTCGTCTGGTACTATTATCTTGCGTCCAGCCCTGGGGGTGATCAGGTTTTCGCGGCCTTTACCCTGGCGGCGGCTGGGGCGGCCGAATTCGGAGAGCAGGACGAGGCGATCATGACCTCGCTCCGGTGGGACTCACCCGATCACGGCGAGAAAGTCGGCGCTGGCGGTTCGGCGGGACCTCGGAGATAACGATCGGATTCGCTCGTTTGTCTCGGCCTCGCGGATTATATTTAAGACGAGCAGCTCGGTAGCCAGATCCAATGCCCCGGCAACGTCGCGAGAGGTAGCCCCGATGTTGATCGACTCGACATGCAAACGACCTGGTTCCTGGCTCGGTCGAATCGCCGTGGCCCTGGTGGCCATGATCGGCCTTCTGGCCGAGGCCAAGGCCCAAGCCCCCCAGGCCAAGGCCGCCCCGGTCGCGCCCCAGGCGAAGGCTGCCCCCAAGCCCGCCGATGACAACGCGGTCGAGGCGCTGAGCTTGCATTATCGCTTCACCGAGCATTACTCGCCGGTGCCCGACCCCAACCACCCCGAATTCATCACTCAGTATCGCGTGGGCGCGCGGGAAACCACCAAGATCTCGCTCGATAACCCTGGCGGAGCGCCAATCCGGGGCGAGATCGTCCGGCACACGATCTATACCGAGCGGGTGGCGAGAGCGACCAGGGCCGGCGACCTGACCGACGCGGTCCGCCGCTACGACCGGTTCTTTTATAAGGATTTCACCGCTAAAAATGACGCGTCCCACCCCTCGAAGGGGGCGTTTCAGGGGCTGACCCTCTGGGTTGGCGAGCGTGTTAAATCCGGTCCCCAGGTGATCAATCTCACGGCCGATCGACTGATCCGCGAGTTTGAGTACCTGACCATCCAGTCGCTCGTCTCACCCTCGAGGCTCAAGGGATTGCTTCCGCCGACGCCGCCTCGGATCGGCGACACCTGGCGGATCCCGCTCCCGGCCACGATCGTGCTCTTGCCCGAGCTCCCCGAGCCCGAGAATTACTCGCTCGAGGGAACCCTCATCGAGGTTCATAAGACCGATCAACCGCGCACGCACGCGGCGATCCTTGGAATCCAGGGCCAATTCACGATGCCCGAGGGCCCAAGCGCGCTCAACGCCCGGATAACCTTCACCTTCAAGACGCCCGAGCCGAAACCGGCCACCGATGGAGCGGAAGCCCCCCCGACCAGGACCAACAGCGGGGTGATCGAGGCACGCGGCATGATCACGGAGCTTCGTTTAGCCCGGATCATCACCTCCCCGATTCCCGAGGGGGATGGCCGGCTCCAGCAAACCACCAATTACGAGCTCTTGATCGGTCGCGAGCCGACCGCGATCCCGCTGGCGGGCGATCCGACAGCGACGCTCCTGGCCCTTCCCGACCCGATTCCCAAGCCCGACGAGGCTAATTCGTGGGTCCTTTACGACGACCCCGCGGGCCGATTTCACCTCCGTCACCCTCAAAACTTGAGGGTGATCGACTCGGCCAGCAGTGATGTCGATCTCGAGTTTCGCGACATCCAGGATGACCACGTCGATGTCTTTGGCTTGCAGTTGCAACCCGGCGAGGGGAATGGCGATCAGGCACGCCTATTCCGCGACCCCGAGTATCACCGCCGCAACATGTTCAAGAATTGGGAAAAGCAAGGTCAGGATGTCGTCAAGGGACCGATCGGCTGGCTCCCGGAGGCGGACTGGACACCCTCCAAGCGTAAGGTTTATCGCATTGAGGCCGCCCTCCGCCCCCAGGGCTCGGCCGCGAACTCGCCACGCGTCTACAGCGATTGTTACCTGGCCAGCCTTCCGTCGAATAAGAGTATCTTCGTCACGACGATGACCACGCAAGATCCGCATGTTCCCTACCGAGACCAGGTCGAGTCCATGATTCGAAGTTTTGACTTCGGACCCTCGCGCCCGGCCCCCTCCCCGGCGAAATAATCCCCGAGGAGATCTGGAGAACGCTCGACATTCAGGGTGATTGCGCGGCTTGACCCTTGCAAGCAATCTCGTGGAGAATATCCTTGTTTTTCTCCCAGCCGGGCACAATCAGGGGCGAAGCCGCGTAAGAGTGTTCGGCGGCGAGTCAGGAACGCGATCAAGAGCGCGAACAGGGTGCGCGAAATTGACCACCCCCGGTTCCTGGATCGCGAGGAATTGAGCAATCGAGGTCTCAAGATTCGATGCGTGTCATTCTGGACGTGCTTGAAGGACCGCGAAAGGGGCGATCCTTTATCTTTGACCGGCATGACACGTTCATCGTGGGTCGTTCGCGGTTCGTCCATTGTCCGATGCCGGAGGACCAGGCGCTTTCGCGCGATCATTTCCTGATCGAGGTCAACCCGCCCCGTTGCGAGCTTCGCGACCTGGGAAGCACCAATGGAACGTACGTGAACAACAACCGGGTCAACCGGGTGCGGCTGGAATCGGGCGACCTGATCGCGGCGGGTCAGAGCGTGTTTCGGGTGGCCGTGGAGTCGACCGAGACGCTCAAGGGAAAGGATGACTCCTCGAGCAGTCGTGAGGCGATGTCGGGAACGGTGCGCTGCTCGGGCTGTGGCGCGGTCGCGCCGGCGAATCTCACCATCGTCGGGCCGACCGTGGGCAAGGGGTCCGATGGGGTCGAGTGGTGGTGCGCCTTGTGCCGTTCCGAGGCCCAGTCGCTTCCCCAGCCGGTTCCCCATTACACGACCCTGCGAGAGCTCGGCCGGGGGGCGATGGGGGTCGTCTATCAGGCTCGCCACAACCAGACCGGCCAGATGGTCGCCCTCAAGCTCATCATGCCCGAGACGGCGACGACCCGAGCCGCCATCGACCGTTTCCTCCGCGAGATGTCGGTCATCAGCCAGCTCCGCCATCCCAACATCGTCGAATGGTACGAACAGGGCATGACCCGGGGCCAGTTCTGGTTCGCCATGGAATACGTCGCCGGGGCCAATCTTGAGTCGCTCGCCAAGGCCGAGGCCGGCCGCTACCCCGCCAATCAAGCCTGCCGGCTAGCCTGCCAGATCCTCAAGGGGCTGGAACAGGCCCACCATAGCGGCTTTGTCCACCGCGATATCAAGCCCGAGAATATCCTGATCACCCAGACGCCGCAGGGGCTCGCCGTCAAAATCTCGGACTTTGGGCTCGCCAAGAGCTTTCGCGGTGTTGGGCTCTCGGGCTTGACCTTCTCCGGTGAGATGCGCGGGACCGTTCCCTTCATGCCCCCCGAGCAGATGCTCGACTTCAAGACGGTCACTCCGCTCGCCGACCTCTACGCCACGGCGGCTACGATTTATTATTTGCTAACATGCAGTTATGTGTATGATGAGCCGGAGGGGGGTGATTTGATCCGGATGCTGCTCGAGGAGCCTCCGGTCCCGATTCGTCAGCGCAGAAAGGACATCTCGCCAGCCCTGGCGGCGGTGATCGAGCGCTGTCTGGCGCGCGATCCCGAGGAACGATATCCCAACGCCGGCGCCATGCGCGACGCGCTCAAGCCTTTTTGCTGATTTCGCATCGGTTATTGCTTGATGGTCGACGACTCGTCGAGGCCCCCCTCGACGCTGGTAGTCGCTAGCCCGCCGTCGGGATCGCTCTTTCGCCAGCCAGAAAACGGGGCGGCTTTCTGGGGTTGGCTGACGACGACGCGCTCGCTGTTTCGGGTGCCGACAACGGTGGTCGAGCGGGTCGAGTTCGAGGAAATCACGTTCCCCCCTTCGACTTCCTCGGCCGGCACGTCGCAGACCGAGCCATATTGCATGGAGCTCGGGGCCATGCTCGCGCTCGGCGGGCAGGAGGGATTACCGTTATAGTAATGATAATGCTGATGGCAGCCCGCGCCGGCCATTATCAGCATTCCTCCCAGAACGACGCCGGGAATCCCGCGTCGTGTGCAAATCTGTCGCATGGCGATCCCTCGCGCCTGGGCCTTTTCGCACGCGGTGGCCACGTGCCTGAATCGGCCTCGATACCGGCTGAACCAAGAAGAAGACGGCGAACGCCAGTCCCACGCCGATCATCAAGAGGTGCAAGGCTCGAGAAACGAAGGGCAACCACGGCGAGGACGCCCAGACCGACCCGTGTCGTGATCCAGGCCCGCGAACTTTAATCAAAATCGCCAATCCGGCCAACACCAGTTTGGCACGACCCGAATGCCGAATGCCGAATGCCGAATGCCGAATGCCGGGGCTTCACGTCGGA
>JAKBAP010000138.1 GCA_021808995.1 Planctomycetota bacterium
GGCGGCGTCGATCACGGTCAGGCAGCCGATTTCCAGGCGATCGCGGCCATCCTTGGCGCGGTGGATCGCCTTGGAATCGTCGACCCAGAGCTTTCGCGGGTCGCCCCCCGCGCGATCAATTGATGAGGCCAGATCGCCCCAGAGCTCGAGCTCGGCCGGGATGTCGCTCATGTCATCAAGGGCCGGATCGAGCTCGGCGGAGACGGCGGTCATCACCAGAGGCCCCAGGTTGGGCCCGTAGCCAGCCTCGTCAATTCCGACCCATCTCACGGTAGAGACTCCCCAAAGGGCGAAACGCGTCGTATGCTTCCCTGGCGTTCACTCGGGATTTCTCACCCTAGAGAGCCAGCAATCCGGAGCCGCGTCCATGAACCGACCCCGATCCACCAGGTCTCGTTTCCAGGTCGCCGAGCTCGAGGGCCGGGTGATGCTCAGCCACCTGCCGATCACCGGGCTCGCACACCCCACGGCCGAACTTGCCCGCCGACATCCCGGTGATTTCACGACCAACCCCGCGGGTGTCGCCGCGATCCTCTCGGCCCTGCACGGCGGGGCCGGGCATGAATTCGTCACCCTCATTCACAAGGAAGTCCATAACCTGGGGAGCGTGATCCTGGGCTTCGAGACCGGCCGGATCACCCAGTACAGCATACCGGGATTCGTCGCCAAGATCCCGAATGCCCAATCCGACTACACCGGCCCGTCGTTGGATCGAATGTTCCTCACGGAGGCGGGGGCGGTCTTGCTCAAGGGGGGAAGGCTCGAGCTCGGCGCGATCACTCGGGGCGCGTTTTTCGCGAGCGGGACGACCTCGTCGGTGGTTTTTGGGCTCAACCGCGGCATGGGTTCGAGCCTCGGCCCCGTATACTCCCAGCGCCCTGGCATCACCCCCGATTTCGAGGTAACGGTCACGGTCGCACCCTATGCCCAGTCCTATTCCGCCACCATGACCGACATGGTCACCGGCGTGACGACGAACATCCCCGCGAACGAGATCCAGGTCGATGGCCCGGTGGTTCGCGTGTTCCTGAACGTCGGTCAGATCCCCAGCGAAGGGCTGCCGGTGCCGCGTTACAAGTTCGCGGCCTGGACGACGACCGTCCCGAGCGCGGGCATTGCCTCGGTGGGAAGCTTCGCACCCGAGTCGACCATGATCCCGATCGGCATGCTCTCCCCACCGCCGAAAGCCAAGCCCCATCACGGCTAAAATCCGAGATTCAGGCCCCTGTTACGCGGCCGAGGCGTCGACGCTCGGCTTTTCGCCTTCATCCTTGGCCCCGCGCCAGATCGCGGCGGGCTCTTGACCCTGGATCTCCGCCGCCAGCGAGGCATAATCTTCGGCCCCTCGGCTCGACGGCGAATAGTCAAAGATCGACTGGCCAAAGCTCGGACACTCCGCCAGCCGGATGTTTCGCCTGATCCGCGTCCGAAACACCTGAGCATCGCCCCAGGGGGCGTCGGCGTCGCGACGCGTCTCGAAAAACGCTTGCAGATCCTCGATCACCTCGCCACCATGCCGCGTCCCCGCGTCATAGAGACAGAGCACGATCCCACCCACCTTGAGCTCGCGATTCACCCGCTTCGAGACCAGGTTGACCGTCTCCAGGAGCTTGGAAAGCCCGTGAAGGGCCAGGAAATGAGCCTGCAAGGGAATCAAGACCTCGGTGGCCGCGCAGAGCGCGTTCAAGGTCAGAACCGACAGCGAGGGGGGGCAATCCATCAAAATGTAATCAAACGACTCTGAGTCGGCCGTGATCTGGTCCCGAAGGATGACCTCGCGCCCGACGGTGCCGAGCAATTCCAGCTCCGCGCCGGCGAGGTCGATGTGGCTGGGGCAGATTGACAGGTTGGTGGCGACGGTCTGGCGGATCTTGGACAGTGGCAGGCCCTCGGTGAGCCCCTCGTACAGCGACGGACCCGATCGACCAGGCGTCAGCCCCAGATGCAGCGAGGCATGCGCCTGCGGGTCGAGGTCAAGCACCTGAGTCCTCTGACCGGCGAGCGCGAGAGCGGCCGCGAGATTGACCGCCGTCGTGGTCTTGCCAACCCCACCTTTTTGATTGAGCACGGCGATCCGTCGCATTGGCGTTCCCTCCATGGGCCACGATCGACCCTCGGCCTTGACTCGAATGGCGGAAGCTTAGCCAATACCTCCCATTTCGCAAAGGCGAAACCCAACGCGAACCCCCAAAAAACCACCTCAACCCAGACATCCTGGCCACGCCAAAGCCCCAGAATCCATCCCATTTCACGGGAATCACCGGTGATCGAAGCCTGGAAACAGGGTAGGGGGTCTGGGCTAGCCATTGGTCCCGGGCTTCACGAGGGCCAGGCCCGCCGCCAGGGCCGACTCCCATCCGGGCGTGCCCACGACGGACGGCAATGGGGTGGGCTCTTCCGGATCTGGAGTCCTGGTGCCGATCGCGCGTTCGAGCCACTCAACATCGTGCCATTGGCCGCATTTGTAGCCGATTCCGCGATAGACCCCGACCCGTTTGAAGCCCATTGCCCGATGCAGGGCGATACTGCCAGGGTTGGGGAGCGTGGCGCCGGCGACCGCGTTTTGAAAGCCCTGGAGCTCGAGAACGCCAAAAAGGGCCGTGTAAAGCGCCCGGCCAAGCCCGCGCCCACGCAGCCCCTCTCGGACATAGACCGACACATCGACCGACCAGCGGTAGGCGGCCCGATCGCGATGCTTGGAAGCGTACGCATAGCCCAGGACCCGCTGTTCGTCAGCGCAGACCAACCACGGCAACGTTTCGGTGGTCCGCGCGATTCGCTGTCGCATCTCGGAGAGGGATGGAACCTGGGTCTCGAACGAGACAGCGCTTTCAAGGCAAAAAGGGGCGTAAATCTCGAGGATGCCTGGAGCGTCCTCGACCCTAGCCAGCCGAATGATCATGCTCGGGTACTCCTCGTGGCGAACATGGCTCGCTGGCTGTTTGCGAGCGGTCAATTCATCAGGGCTCGAAACTCGTCGAAAAGATATCGGCTGTCATGTGGGCCAGCGGCGGACTCGGGATGGTACTGGACGCTGAAGACCGGAAGGGTCTTGTGCCTGAGGCCCTCGTTCGTCTGGTCGTTGAGGTTCAGGTGGCTCGGCTCGATGTCGCCGGGAAGCGTGCTGGGGTCGACGGCGAAGCCATGGTTCTGGGTCGTGATCTCGACCTTCCCCGAGCGCTCGTCGCGCACCGGATGATTGACACCGCGGTGGCCGAATTTGAGCTTGAAGGTCCGCGCTCCGAAGGCCTGGGCCAGGAGCTGATGCCCCAGACAGATTCCGAAGATCGGGATCCCGCGCGAGCCCGCCGCGTCACGAACCAGGGCTCTCAGGGTCGCCGTCGTCTCGACCAGCGGGCGAGGATCACCGGGTCCGTTGGAAATGAAGATCCCGTCGGGCTTTTCCTCGAGGATCGCCTCCGCCGGCGAGGAGCCCGGCATCACCGTGACCGAGCAACCAGTCTCGACCAGATGCCGCAAGATGTTCCACTTCATGCCCAGGTCGAGTGCCACCACGTGGGGACCATCGGTGCCTCGATTCGATGTCGCGGCCGAGAGGCCCAGCCGCCATCGCGAGATCTCGCTCGGCATCACCTCGCGAACCAGGTCGCGACCCACCAGGCCGGGGCTCGCCTTGGCCTTCGCGATCAGGCTGGTGTCGTCGAGATCGCTAGTCGACAGGATCCCTTTCATCGCCCCGTGCAGCCTGGTCAGGCGCACCAGGGCACGGGTGTCGATCCCCTCGAGCCCGATGATCTGGTTCTCGACCAGGTAATCCTCGAGCGAGCCGCTCGAGCGATGGTTGCTCACCCGCCTGGAAAGCTCGCGAATCACGAACCCGCGAACCCAGGGACGGCGGCTCTCGGAATCCTCGTCATTAATTCCATAATTGCCGATTTGGGGATATGTCATCGCCACGATCTGGCCATGGTACGAGGGGTCGGTCAGGATCTCCTGATAGCCGGTCATGCTGGTGTTGAACACCACCTCGCCGTCGATCTCCCCCCGTGCGCCGAACCCCGTCCCGGTGAAGACCGTCCCATCCTCGAGCGCTAGCTTGGCGATCATTCTCATCTGGTCACTGGCCTCTCTGGACACCCGCTAAACCTCGAATCGCTCATCAACAACTTAATCGAAAAGTCCTCTCCAGGTCGAGTACCAGCGCCCTCGGTCGGACCGGCCCAGGCGTCCAGGGCTCGCCAGGGTTTTACCCACGGTGTCGATCGACCCCGGCCCGCGGAGATCGAATCACCCGGGGTGAACTGGCTCTCGCCGATGACCCGCGGATGGAGGGGGGGGAAGAAACTCGGGGCTTACCCGGTTATCGGGGTCGTCGGCCATGAACGCGCCAGGGCTCGATCGCGCGCTCGGCCAGCCCGGCGGAAACCAGGCCGAGAGCGCTGATCGTGATGGAGAGGATCGCGAGCCGGGCGGCGCAGGCAAGGTCCTGGTCCGGTCCGCTCGCCATGGCCACCACGGCCGGGCCGAGGGGTCGCGCGTCGGACCAGGGGGCCAGGAGCAGGGCGGGCGTGACGTTGGCCGCCGCCATCGCGGCCACGGCGACGAAGAGGGCGAGACTCGCACCCCAGGTCGGCGGCACGGTGAGCCGCCGCGCCCGCGCGCGACCGAAACCGACCGCCCGCGCCGCTTGCAAGGCCGCTCCCTCCCCCTTCGGCGATCGGCCCCATCTCGGACGCCAGTTCACCATCACCCCCAGCCCCCACGCGACCCCCAGAATCATAACGGACGCGGAATGACGATAAGGATCGAGCCCCCGCGACACCCCCACGACCACCCACGACGCCCACGCGGGCACGACCGGCCCGACAAGCTCGCACAGCCAACCTGTCGCGAGCAGCCCGACCACCACCACGAGGGGAGAGACGGACCATCCCCAACGATCATCGTTCCCCAGTCGAAGCCCCAACGAGCGCCCGGCGATCAGCGCCAATCCCAGCATGGCGACCCCCACGCCGAGACCAAGCAGCGCGGAATTCTCGAGGGGAACGCGGATCGTCGGGTCCAGTAAGCGCTCAATGAGCCGGGTCCAGGCCGGGGTCGGGCTCGAAACCGGGCCGGTGTCGAGGGCGATCGCGACCAGGCCCACCGCGGGTGCCCAGGCAACCACGCCCCACGAGAGCATGACCAGAGTCGCGAGGAGAGCCCCCGCGACGGGCGCTCGACAAGGCGTGGTTCTCGGCTCGGCATCTTCGTGAGTGATCGGATCGCGCCCCCCCCACGCCCGGATCAGGCCCGCGCCGAGGACCCCCGCGCCCAGGGCGATCGCGGTCCAAATCGCAAGCGAGGGAAAGGGTCGCGACTCGGCGAGCCGGCTCATGATCTGAAAGCCCAACGTGCGCCTGAGCCCGAGAACCAAGGGAGCCCCCGGCTCGACGAGCGCGACGACAAAGACCATCGCCGTCGCGCGGAAGGCCGACGCGCGGAGGAGCGGCCGGGTGAGCGTCCACCAAGCCCGGAACCGTCCGATCCCGGACGCCCGCGCGACATCGCCCCACGAGGGACGAATCCGTTCATGGGATCGGGCGGTCGCGAGCGCGACCCAGGCCGCGCCCGGAGGGAGGGTCGCCCAGATCCAGAGGCTCCAGGATAGCCCAGCGGTTGGGGATTCGAGGGCGAGCGAACCCGAGCCCGAACCGACAAGATTCACGCCCCTGCCCGTGATATTCACCAGCACGCGCGCCCCAAGGGCGAGAAACGCCGGCGCGGCCGCCAACGGCGAGACCACGATCGCCGCCAGGAGGGGTCGACCCCAAAAGGTCCGGCGGCCGATCAACACGCCAAGCCCGGTCCCGACCACCAGCGAAGCCAGCGCGACCACGATCGCGAAGACCGTGCTCTGGAGAGCACAGGTCCAGACAAAGGGATCGAGCAGGCGAAGGGCGAGCGGGAACGCCGAGAGTCTCCGCTCGTCGGCTGGTCCCAGGTCAATGAACATCGCGGCCAGCAGGGGGACAAGCGCCGCGAGCGGGGCCTGGCGAATCAGCCGGCGCGCGATCCCAGTTGCTCCGCTTACGCCCGTCATGCGGGGTGACCTCGGTCAAAGAGCCTCGATTGCGATCCAGGAGGCCGATATGTTAGCACAGACATCGTCCAAGACGCCTGTTTCCCTGGCCGAGGAGTCGAGCCCCATGGAAGCCTATCAACTCACCGAATTCGCCGGCCCGAGCGCCCTCACGCCGACATCGCTCGCGAGCCCCGAGCCAGGGCCCGGTCAGGTGGCCGTGCGGATTCGAGCGGCCTCGCTGAATTATCGCGACCTCATGCTCGCTCGTGGGATTTACAATCCCAAGCTTAAGCTCCCGATCATCCCAGTCTCCGACGGCGCTGGCGAGGTGATCGCGAACGGCCCCGGGTCGACCCGATTCAAGCCCGGCGACCGCGTGGTGGCGAATTTCATGCCCGGCTGGGTCGATGGCGAGCTCGACGAGGCCAAGGCCCGGACCGCCCTGGGCGCGGAATCGGCCGGAATGCTGGCCCAGGAGGTCGTCATCGCCGAGTCAGGGCTGCTCCCGATCCCCGAGTCGCTCTCGTTCGAGCAGGCGGCCACCCTCCCCTGCGCGGGCGTGACCGCGTGGAACGCCGTCGTCGAGCAGGGCCGAGTCAGGCCGGGCGATGTCGTCCTTGTCCAAGGGACGGGGGGGGTCTCGCTGTTCGCGCTCCAATTCGCCCACGCCGCAGGCGCGACGGTGATCGCGACCTCGGGCAGCGACGAAAAGCTGGCCAGGGCCAGGGCCCTCGGGGCGACCCATGGCATCAATTATAAGACCACCCCCGATTGGGACCGAGCGGCCCGCGAGCTCACCGGCGGCCGGGGGGTTGACCTGGTCGTCGAGGTCGGCGGTGCCGGCACCTTGCCACGATCGATGAAGGCCGTCCGCATGAACGGCGTGGTCGTGCTCATCGGCGTGCTCTCTGGCCTGGGCGAGGTGAATCCGCTGCCGATCCTCATGAAAGGGGTTGGCGTTCAGGGGATCTTCGTCGGCTCGCGCGTGATGTTCGAGGCCATGCTCCGCGCGATCACCGCCAACGCCATCGAACCCGTCATTGACCGCGTCTTTCCCTTCGCGGAGGCCCAGGCCGCCTACGAACACCTCGCCAGCCAAACCCATTTTGGCAAGATCGTCATCCAGGTCTAGCAAGGCCGCCTGATCACGCTCGCCGAGTCGGTCAAATATGGACCGATTCGCCGAGCCCCTGGCCGGCGGCTTCCATCACCGACTCGGAATAAGTCGGATGGGGGTGAATGGCGTGGATGATTTCTTCCTCGGTGGCCTCGAGCTTCTTGGCCATGACGAGCTCGGCGATGAGCTCGGTGGCCTGCGAGCCGATCAGGTGCGCGCCCAGGAGCTCGCCGTATTTCGCGTCGAAGACGAGCTTCACGAATCCCTCGGTCTCGTCCGAGGCCAAGGCCCGGCCGCTAAAGGCGAACGGGAACTTGCCGACGCGGACCTCGCGCCCCGAGTCGCGAGCCTGCTTTTCGGTCATGCCGACCGAGGCCACGCCGGGATCGGTATAGGTACATCCAGGGATATTGGAATAATCGATGACGCGAGTCGACTTGAGCAAGAGCCGCTCGACGCAGCAAGTCGCCTCGTGATGGGCGACGTGGGCCAGCCAGGGGGGGCCGATGACGTCGCCGACCGCGTAAACGCCGGGGACGTTCGTCAGATACCCCTTGGCGGGGTCGGCCTTGATGTGCCCCTTTTCGATGGCGAGCTTGAGCTCGGGGGCGGCGATATCCTCGATGTTGCCCATGACCCCGATCGCGACCAGGACGACCTCGGCCTCGACCGGCGTCTGGCCCCCCTTGGACTCGATGACGGCCTTGACGAGCTTTCCGCCCAGGTCGATCTGGCCTGTCTTCGCGCTTGTATGGATCGCGACTCCGCGCTTGGTAAGGCTCTGGGCAAGCGCCGCCGAGACTTCCTCGTCCTCGCCGGGCAAGATCCGATCTTGCATCTCGACAACCGTGACCTTGGTCCCGATCGCGTTATAAAAATAAGCGAATTCGAGCCCGATCGGCCCCGCCCCCACGATCAGCATCGACTGGGGCAGGGCGGGCAAGACCATCGCTTCCTTGGATGAGATCACCCGCTTGCCGTCAAATGGGAGCCCAGGCAGAGGGCGCGGGCGAGCACCTGTCGCGATGATGATCGACTCGGCCGTGACGGTCTCGGAGTCGCCGATCAAGACCTTATGCGGGGCCACGACCTTGGCCTTCGCCTGTTTCCAGGCGACTTTATACTTGCGAAACAGCCCCTCGATGCCCTTGTTGAGCTGGCCGGCCACGCCACGGCTGCGGCGAATCATCTGGGCGAAATCCCAGGTCGATTGACCGCTATGCCCGAAGGCCGCTCCGTGGTTCTTGATGAGCTCGACCAGGTGGGCGTTGGTCAAAAGCGCCTTCGTGGGGATGCAGCCCCAGTTCAAGCAGACTCCGCCCAGTTTATCGAGCTCGACGCAGAGGGTCTTCGCCTTGAGCTGGCTGGCGCGGATGGCGGCGGCGTATCCGGCGGGGCCCCCGCCGATCACCACGATGTCATAGTCGTAGGCCATGATTGTCCTTGAAAGAATGACGATCCACCCAGGCGCTCGGTTCGCGAGCGGGCCTTAACCGTGGATCGGTCGGCGGCGTCAAAGCAGCATCGCGGCGGGTTCCTCAAGCATTCCCTTGAGGGTCCGCAGGAAGAGCGCGGCCGTCGCGCCATCGACCGCGCGGTGGTCCGCGGTAAGATTGAGGGTCATGACCGTGCCGGGCACGATCTGATTCCCCTCGACGACTGGCCGACGCTCGGCCGCGCCAACCGCCAGAATGGCGACCTCGGGCAGGTTCAGGATGGCGTCGAATTGCCTCGTCCCGAACATCCCCAGGTTGCTGATGGTGAAGGTCCCGCCGGTGAGCTGCTCGGAGGTGAGCGAGCCCGCCCGGGCGGCCTTGGCGATGGCCTCGCTCTGGACGCGGATTTCGCGGAGGCCAAGCTGGTCCGCGTTTTGCAGGACCGGGACGATCAGCCCCTCGTCGAGGGCGACGGCGATTCCAATATTAATGTCGCCATGGCGGACAATGGCATCGGGCTCGTAGCTGGCGTTCAGGGCGGGGTGGGCTCGAAGGGCCATGGCGACGGCCTTGGTCACGAAATCACCGAGGGAGAGCTTGATATTCTCTCGGGCGAGCCCTCGGTTGAGTTCCTCGCGAGCGGCGACCAGGCGGTCGACGCGAGGCTCGATCATGACGTGGATCTCGGGGGCGGCCTGCTTGGCGGCGAGCATCCGCTGGGCGATGGTCTTACGCATCCGGGTATGCGGAATCCGCTCTCCGCCACGCGCCGCCGGCCGCGAAAGGGGAGGGGCGGCCGCGGGCTTGGCCTTGAGATAGGCCTCGACATCCGCGCGGATCACCCGCCCACCCGGACCGGAACCCGTCACGCGAGACACATCGACCGACGACGCGGCGGCGATCTTGCGGGCCAGCGGGGTCGATTTCACCCGGCCGCCCGGCGCGACCTCCACGGCGACGGGCTCGGCCTGCTTGCCATTGCCGTTCGAGGAGGTCGCGGCGGCCGCCGACTTGGCGGCGGGCTTTTCGCCGGCGCCTCCAGCCTTGGCCCCGGCCATCGATTGGGCGACGGCCTTGGGATCCTCGCCTTTCTTGGCCAGTACCAGCACCCGCTGCCCGAGCGCGACCTCGTCACCGGCGGCGCGGTCCAAAAGGGCAATGACGCCGTCGTCGTACGACTTCATCTGCATCGTGGCCTTGTCGGTCTCGATGTCCGCGAGCGGATCGCCTTCCTTGACCGTGTCCCCGACCTTGACCAGCCACTGCGCGATCACGCCGGTCTCCATCGTGGGGCTGAGCTTGGGCATTGTCACTTCGATCGGCACGGGTCGAATCTCCGGCGGATGGCGGATCGTGGAGCGGGCTGTTCGCCCGCCTTCCCCGCCGCGCGAGCCCCGGGGCCCGCGCGACAACATGAGTTCCGTCTGGGCGCGCTACCGATACATCACGTCGCGAACGGCGGCGGTGATCCGCTCGACGGATGGAAGCATCGACTGCTCCATGGCTTTATTATACGGGATCGGCGCGTCCTTGGACGCGACCCGGCGAATCGGCGCGTCGAGCTCGTCAAAGACCCGCTGGGTGATCCGGTCCGAGATCCCGGCCCCGAGCCCGCAGTACGGCCAATCTTCCTCGACGATCACCGCCCGGTGCGTCTTCACGACCGACGTCAAGAGGGTTTCGAGATCGAGCGGCCGAATGGTTCGCAGGTCGATGACCTCGGCCTGAACGCCATCCAGGGCAAGCGTCTCGGCGGCGGCCAGGGTCGCCTTCAGGGACCGCGAATAGGTGATCAGGGTGACGTCGCCGCCTTCACGCTTGATTTCGGCCTTGCCAATGGGGATCAGGTGATCTCCATCGGGGACCTCCGCGCGCTCGTGATAGAGGACCTCGTGCTCGATGAAGACGACGGGGTCGTCGGATCGGATCGCGCTTTTGAGGAGCCCCTTGGCATTGGCCGGGGTCGACGGCATGACGACGGTGAGGCCGGGAATCTGGGCGTACCAAGCCTCGAGCCGGTGCGAGTGGGTGGCCGCCAGGCAGCCGGCCATTCCCGAACTGCCGCGAAAGACGATCGGCACCGAGAACTGGCCGCCGCTCATATAACGCATATTGGCGGCGTTGTTGACGATCTGGTCGATGGCCACCAGGCTAAAGCTAAAGGTCATGAACTCGACGATCGGGCGCAGGCCAACCATGGCCGCGCCGATGCCGATGCCCGCGAACCCCCCCTCGGAGATCGGCGTGTCAATGATCCGGCGCGGGCCGAATTTCTTGAGCAGACCCTGGCTGACCTTGTAGGCCCCGTCGTACTCGGCGACTTCCTCGCCCATCAGGAACACGTTCTGGTCGCGTTCCATTTCCTCTTGCATCGCCTGATTCAAGGCCTCGCGAAACGTGAGAACCGCCATGGTCACTCCTGGGGGATGAAGGGGGCCGTCGTGATGTCTTCATAGAGAGTGTCGATCGGCGTGGGCTCGCTGGCCTCCGCGAACTCGATGCTCTCCTCGATTTCTTGCTTGACCCCCTCGAACATGCGGTCGATCGCCTCCTGATCGAGCCACCCCCGTTCCTTGAGGAGATTTTGATAATTCACGATGGGGTCGTTGCGCATCGCGTCCTCGAGCTCTTCCTTGTGCCGGTATTTGCCCGGGTCGCTGATCGAGTGCCCCTTGTAGCGATAGGTCTTGGCGTCGATGAACGACGGCCCCTCGCCGGCCCGCGCGTGGTTGATGGCGTCGCGCGTGGTCTGGGCCATGAGCTCGATATCGTTGCCATTGATCGAGTACGACGGCATCCCATAAGGGACCGCCCCACGGACCGTCAGGTCCTCGACGGCCGACGAACGGGCCAGCGACGTCCCCATGGCATAAAGGTTATTCTC
>JAKBAP010000139.1 GCA_021808995.1 Planctomycetota bacterium
TTGATTCCCAGCCGGGCCGCCGCCTTGATCTGAACCCGATCGCATGACAACAGGACTTGCTGGATCAGCTCGCGCTCGACTTGGCCGACGATTTGCTCATGAAGATTGGACGCCGAGGGCCCTCCCGTGCGAATCCCGAGGCGCACCAACTCGGCCCGCAGCGCGGCCGGATCGGCGGCGCCGCTCCGCGGCCGGATCGGCCGGGGGGTGGATTGACCACGCAGTTGAGGGGGCAGATGCTCGACCAGGAGCTCGCCCCCGGTCCCGAGAATGACGGCGCGCTCCACGTAGTTTTGCAGTTCGCGGATGTTTCCCGGCCAGTCGTGCTCCCGCAAGAGCCGCATGGCGTCGGGGTGGACCTTGCGCATCTCGCGACGATTTTGCTCGGCGTAGCGATTCAGGAAAAACAGCACGAGGGGCTCGACGTCGTCTCGCCGTTCGCGGAGCGGGGGCAAATAGATTGGTACCACGTTGAGCCGGTAATACAGGTCCTCGCGGAATCGGCCGGCTTCGATTTCCTCGAGCAGGTCGCGGTTGGTGGCCGCGATGATTCGGGTGTCTACTTTCTTGGTATTATTGTCGCCGACGCGCTCGAATTCTCCCTCTTGAAGGACGCGCAAGAGCTTGACCTGGAGCTTGGGCGAGGTGCTATTGATCTCGTCGAGAAAGATGCTGCCCGCGTGGGCGGCCTCGAACCGCCCGGTGCGATTATCGACCGCGCCGGTGAACGAGCCCTTGACGTGCCCGAAGAGCTCGCTTTCCAGCAGGCTCTCCGTGAGTGCCCCGCAATTGACGCGAATATAAGGGCCCGTGGATCGCGGCGAAAGGTCGTGGATGGCGCGGGCGATGAGCTCCTTGCCCGCCCCCGTTTCGCCCACGATGAGCACGCAGGCCCGCGACGGCGCGACCTGGCGGGTCACGCGGACGACTTCGCGGAGGCCAGGGCTCGACCCCACGACGCCAGGGAGGCCCGATTCGTCGACGGCGCGGCGTGCCTGGCCCGCCGTCGATGGCGATCTCAAATCCAAGGGCATTTCCGCGCCTCCCCTGGGCGCTCCCCCGCGGGGCGCTCGGTCATTTCGCGGCTCCCCGGGCGAGCCGCGGTCCGCGCGACGGGCGGCCAGGCTGTCCTGGGGCTTTCTTGGCCAGCGCGGTCGTGACCTTGTTGAGTTCGTCGCCGACGGGGGAGCCCGCCTCCTCGCGAGCGGCGCTTGCCAGCCGTGATTCTTGATCCGCGCTCAAGAGCGCGCCGAAACGGCCGATACTCTCGACGAGCGCCTTGGCCATGCCCCCCCGAATCGTCGGAGCCCGCGATGGGTCGAGCACGGCGTCCGCGAGGGCGCGCTGCGCGTCCGGGCTGGGAATCCGACCCAGGACCGTGGCGATCGTCGCGGCCGATTCCGATTCATTCAAGGCCGCCGCGAGCACCGAGACGGCGACGGGAAGATCACCGACCAGCGGGCTCCCCTTGGTCGACGAGATCCTGGCCAGGAGGGCGATCGCCTCGTTCGAATACGCCAGCCGTTCCTCGGTGGAAAGCGACGGGGCGAGCGCTCCCAGCCGCGCCTTCAGCAATGCCTTGTCGACCGGCTGAACCATGATCTGGACCCCCGGATGGTCGCCGCCGAGATTCGGTCGCTTGGCCGTGATTTCAAGCGGACCGTAGACGAAAATGGGAATTGTCGAGGTCCGGGAATCCGCCCGAAGATTGGCCAGCAGATCGGGGAGCTTCCAGCCGGCGCGAAACAGGTCGTATCCAACCAGGAAGAGCTCGACATCGGCGGATTGGGTGGCGGCGCGAAAACCCTGATCGGGCTGGGTCTCGAGTTCGGAATCGTAGCCCAGTTCGAGCAGGAGGCCGGCGATCTGGCTCCCGCGAGTGGGGTTGCAGTCGATCACGATCGCGCGGGAACTGGGCTGGCTGAGCACGAATCGCGAGAGGACGGGAACGATTCGGGAAGAGCCCGGGAAGGGCGATTTGGGATCGAGCTCAACGAGTGCCCTGGCGGCCGCGAACTGGACGCGGCGTCCTGGGGCCTGAAGGGCCTCGACCAGCGGATTAGGCCGGGTCCGATCCAGATCGCCGAGTGAGGTGGCTCGCCCCAGGGTCCGGACGGCCGCGGCGGCGAGGTCGGTCTTGCCGTCGGCGATCGCGGTCTTGATGACATCGACCAAGACTCCAGGCCCACTGGCCTTGGCCGCGTCGAAGGTCGCTTGATCCTTGGCTGGGAACTGGGTGAATCCCGTGACCTCGATGGATTTTTCGAGCGCGAGGCTGATCTGGGCGACCTGCGCGTCGTGATCGAGGGGGTTGAGGCGTAGGGCCTCCCTCGCGAATCGTAATCCCAGGGCGGCCTCGGCCGCGGATGGGGAGGTTTCGGTCGGAGCGGGTGCTCCCTTGGCGGCGTCCCACTTCCAGATCACGGGTGGATCGTCGTTGAATTCGACCTGGTGTCGATGATAGGCCCAGGCCGCCGCCGTCAGCACCCGGGCCGCCGCCGGCGCGGAAAAGGGACGCCCCGTGAGCCTGCTGAATGCCGTTTGAGCGGCCTGTTTCACGCCGGGTCGCCGCTCGCCGGGGAATGCCGCCGGAAACGCCAGGAACGGCAGGGCCGCCGGGTCGCCGATTAGCCCCAGCGCCGTCGCGGCGTCGATGGCCAGGGAAGGCTCGGGGCTCTCGAGCATCGCCGCGAGACCCGGAATGGCCGTCCCATCGAGCCGCCCCAGGTTGCGAACCAAAAGCGCGTGATCCCCTTCCGAAAGCCCCGGCCGAACAAGCGCCGCCGTCAGTTGAGGCACCGCGTACGAGCCCGATTCACGCAGCCGCCTCGCCGCGAAATCCTGCTCCTCGGGCGTGCCCGTTAGCTCGGCGATGAACCGCGCCATTCGCTCGGGCGAGCGAGCGACCTTGCGAATCGCGGCGATGAAGCTCTTGATCAAGGGCTCGGTGTATTTTCTCACCGCCGCGTCGTCGTCGAGCCGCAGGATCGAGCCCGCCCCATACCGATCGCGGATCGCGATCCAGGTGGCGTCGTTGATTTTTTCCTTATTGAATCGCTCAAGATAAGGGACGGCCTTGCGTGCCTGGCCGGTCCGGGTGAGATAGTCGATCGCCCCCCACAGCTCCAGAGGGGTTCGCGGCTCGACGGCGAACGACTCGGGGCCGGGAGGCTGCGCCGACGCGCCATGCCATTCCCCGGGCGCGATCGACGCCAAGCCGAGCGCGGTGAGTCCGATCGCCGACCAACGACGTCTCGTTTGATATCTCGCCATGTCACACGTCCGATTGGCTGTTCGCCAGGGAAGGCCGGATCGACCAGCCTAGTAAACGATCAGATCATCACACCCGCCCAAGATCAGTCGTCCGCCTCGAGATCGATTTCCTGCCTGAGGAGATCGTCGAGCGTCTCCCGGCGTCGCACCAGGCGAGGCCGAGACCCCGCCACGAGTACCTCGGCGGCTCGAGGACGGGTGTTGTAATTGGAAGCCATCACCATTCCGTACGCGCCCGCCGAAAAAGTCGCCAGCAGGTCCCCCGCCGCGAGCGATGGCAGGGGCCGATCCTTCGCCAGGAAATCACCACTCTCACAGACCGGACCCACCACGTCCCAGGGCTCGAGCCCCGTCGGCGACAATCCTCCCTGGTCGGCGTCCACGGGGGGGCCGTCGCTGGATTCGACCGGCCAAATCCGATGATACGAATCGTAGAGGGCCGGGCGGATCAGGTCGTTCATGGCGGCGTCCTGAATCAGGAACCGCTTGTCTCCCGACTGTTTGGTATATATCACACGGCCGACCAGGATGCCCGCGTTCCCCACGATCACCCGCCCAGGCTCGATCGCCAGCCGGCACCCAGACCGCTTCACGCCAGGCACGATCACCCGGGCGAAATCCTCGACCGGGCGTCCTTCCTTGCCCTTATAGCTAATTCCATACCCGCCCCCCATGTTGTACCATCCGATCGGATGACCCATCTCGCGCAATTGGGCGATCAGATCGACCCCTTTTCGCACCGCCCCCTCGTAAGGCTCGGGGCTGGTGATCTGCGAGCCGATGTGCATGTGGATGCCGATCATCCGGAGCGACGGGGTTTTGACGATCGCGCGGGCCGCGCTCATGGCGCGGTCGATATCCATGCCAAATTTCGATTCCTTCTTCCCGGTCGAGATATAACGGTGGGTCTTGGGATCGACGTCGGGGTTCACACGGAGCGCGATTGGGGCGATTCGGCCCATGTCGGCCGCGACCCGCGCGATCGCGGCGAGCTCGGCCTCGCTCTCGACATTGAACATCAGCACGCCGGTCTCGAGCCCCTGGCGGATCTCAAGATCGGTCTTCCCAACCCCGGCGAAAACCGTCTGATCGGCGGCTCCCCCCGCCTGACCAACTCGGTACAGCTCACCACCGGAGACCACGTCGAACCCGCTTCCATGCGTGGCCATCAGCTTCAGCACGCCCAGATTCGAGTTCGCCTTCACCGAATAGCAGATGAGCGGATCAACCTCGGCGAATGCACTCTTGAGCGCCCCCAACGTCTCTAGGATCGCCCCCTGGCTGTACACGTAAAGCGGCGTGCCAAATTCACGCGCCAGGTCCGCGACCGACGACTCCTCGCAATAAAGCCGCCCGTTTTGATAGTGAAACGCGTCCATCAATCCCCTGATCCTCTCAAAGACCACGCCGTTGCTCGACGCTTTTCAGGAAGCCACCGCCCCACCGATCCCAAGTCGCGATTCCCATTCACGGAGCCTCGTCTCAACCTCGACGGGAGCCGTGGAACCCCGCGAACAAAAGGCCTTCACCGCGTTTTCAACACCCAGGATCGAACGCACCTCGCGGCCCAGCGCGGGATGAGCTTCCTGAAAATCCGCGTCCGTCAAATCCGCTAGCTTCGCCAGTCCTCGTTTTTCACACAGCCCGACCAATTTGCCAATCACCTCGTGCGATGTCCGCTGCGGCGTCCCGCGCTGGATCAAGTATTCCATCACAGTCGTGGCGTCGAGAAAACCCTGGTCCAGCCGGGCCGCGATCTGATCGGTGCGAAGCCTCGCCCCCTCGACCACGACGGCGGCCAGCTCAAGACAGGATTCAACGGTGTCAAAGGCGTCGAAAAGCGGCTGCTTGTCCTCTTGCAGGTCGCGGTTATAGGCCAGGGGAAGCCCCTTCACGAGCACGAGCAGGGTCGTCAGCGCGCCAACCACGCGCGCCGTTCGGCCGCGAATGAGCTCGAGTACGTCGGGGTTCTTTTTCTGGGGCATGATGCTGCTGCCGGTGCAGATCGAGTCGGGCAGCGCGAGAAAGCCGAATTCCTGCGTCATCCAGAGGATCCATTCCTCGGCCCATCCCGAAAGATGCTCGGCGATCATGGTCAGGGCAAACACCGACTCGATCGCGAAATCGCGATCGCTCGAAGCGTCGAGACTATTCGCGGCGACGCTCTCAAACCCGAGTTCGCGAGCGACATATTCCCGGTCGATGGGGAGGCTCGTCCCGGCGAGAGCGGCCGCGCCTAGGGGCAAGACGTTGAGCCGCCGCCGGCCATCGGCCAGCCGCGAGCGGTCTCGCTCCAATTTCTCGACATAGGCCAGGAACGCATGGGCGGCCAGAACCGGTTGTGCCCGTTGAAGATGGGTGTAGCCGGGGATGATCACCCCCTCGTGCCGACGAGCCGCGTCCACGAACGCGCGCTGGAGCCCGATCAGACGCTCGTCCACCCGATCAAGCGCGTCTCGGGTCCAGAGCTTGACGTCGGTCGCGACCTGGTCGTTTCGGCTGCGGGCGGTATGGATCTTGCGGCCGACATCCCCCAGACGCTCGACCAGGGCCGCCTCAATGTGCATGTGGACATCTTCACGCTCGAGGACAAAGGCAAATCGCCCTTCTTCGTATTCAGCCTGGATTTCCGACAATGCTCGCTCAATTTGCTGGCATTCGTCGGTCGTGAGTAAACCGACGTGGGCTAGCATCCTGGCGTGGGCCCGGGAGCCCTGCACGTCGTGCCTGAAGAGTCTATGGTCGAAGGAGATGGACTCCGTGAAATGCTCGACCCGACGGTCGGTCGACCCCCCAAATCGACCACTCCAAGGCTTGCTCGACACGCTCTTGGCCCCCAGAAGCCGCGAGAATTGGTGCATAAGGTACTGGCACGACCGAGTCGATTTTAGGCAGCCAGCGGAATCGTTGTCAATTTGCTCGCACCGGATCTCTTGAGGGGCTCGCGGGCGTTTCCGGCGATAGGTCGCGCAAGTCAGGCTGTCCGCTGGTCATGCTTTCGCCGTATAACTTTTGACGTGAAACCTCGAAGCGTGGTTCGGGTAAATGGTTTTTTCTCGGGAATTGACGAACATGGCGATGACTTACGTCGATGGCGAAATTGAAGGGGTGTTGATGAAGCCACTCAAGGCTTATCACGACTCTCGGGGCTGGTTAGTGGAGATCTTTCGCGATGACGAGCTGGCGGAAAGTCTCCAACCCGTGATGATGTACGTCTCGCAAACCTTGCCAGGGGTGGCGCGGGGCCCGCATGAGCACGTCGATCAAACCGATGGATTCGCGTTCATCGGCCCATCGGATTTCAAGCTCTACCTGTGGGATATTCGCGACACAAGCGCGACGAAGGGGCATCGCACGGTCGTCACGCTGGGGGCTTCGAATCCCGCGGCGGTGTGGGTACCGCCGGGGGTGGTCCACGCGTATCGAAACGTGGGGGATGTTCCGGGACTGGTGTTCAACGCGCCCAATCGGCTCTACGCGGGCAAGGGTAAAAAAGAGCCCGTCGACGAAATTCGTCACGAGGAAGCGGAGCCAGGCCGGTTTCCCATGGATTGAGCGACCGCGTGAGGCGATCACGAATCGCCTCGGGCGTTGGCCTTGTGGCGCGGGCTATTGGCCGGCGTTCATGGTGGTCTGTTGAAACGGAACGGGCCGCGGGACGGATGGACGCTTCGGTTTGGCGCTCGCGCTGGTGGGCGGATTGGCGGGGGAGCCGGCTGGGACGCCGCCGGCATCGCGGGAAGCCTGGCTGAACATCGCATTGATCAGCGACGGCGTTCCCAGCGCCAGCAGCAGGTCGGCCTGGGCTTGCGTCGCCGCCCAGACCGCGTCGATCCGGGAATTGTCGAGCTGAATCAACCGCTGCCGCGCCTGCATGAGCTTGGTCAGATCGGTCTGGCCTGCCTCGAAGAGGCGCTCCATGGTCGAGACTTCCTTCGCCAGCTCATCGGTCAGACCCGCTGATTCGTTGACCAGATCCGTCGCGCCGTTCCACCTCGCAACCGCCGCCCGGACCTGGGCCACTGCCCGTTGTTCGGCCTGCTGGGCCGTGACCATCGCTCGCCGATGCTCCGCCTGCCGCTGAAGGACCAACGGCTGGCCATTGTTCCAGACCGGAAGCGCGGTGATGAAGACCATGCCGATGTACTGAACACCGGCTTCGTCCATTTCATACTGCGGGCCCAGCACCGGCGAGGGAATGCGATCGGCCTGGGCCAGTTTAACCGCGGAATGCGACCCGGAAATCAAGGCTCTCGCCGCGTGAATATCGGGCCGATTGGCGAGGGCCGTCTGGATCATGGATTGCTCATCCACGGGGGGTATGTAGGCCGGCAAGGTGAATTCGCCCAGGGGCTCGGCCGCGCCTGCCTCCTCGGGGATGCCGATCTGGTTGCGCAAGTCGGCGAGGGCCGTCAGATAATCTTGCCGGGTCGCCTTCACCTGTTGCCGGGTCGCGCGACTCTCCACCCGCGCGAGCGACAAATCGGCCGGGGCCACCTGGTTTGCCTCGAGCCGTCCTTCCAGTGATTTCACCAGCCGGTCGTTGAAACTGGCGAGCTGCTCGGCCAGCTTGAACTTTTCGCGACGATACGCGGCGGTCTGAAAAAATCGATACGTCTGGACCAGGGTCGTGAGCTCGAACTGCAACACATTCCAGCGTTGCTGGTCATAGGCGGCCTGGGCGATGTGGTAGCGATGGGTGGTCTGGTGGCCCAGCTCAACCGGCTGGCGGAGCGAGAGATAGATCAAATCCTGGCCGTAGTGATAAAACCCGCCGTGTGAACCCTTGGTCGTGCCGCCGCCGGGGCTCGTATTGCCAAAAGTATTGGGGGGGATCAAGGTGATCGGTCGAAAGTCGATCCACAGGGTCGGGTTCAAGGTGGTGGGAAAATGGCGAGCGACCTCGACGGCCTCGGCCGACGCGGCCGTGGGATTCCCCTGGCGCAGCGAGACCAGGTCGGGATTCGAGGTCAGCGCGCCATAGAGAGCCGCCTGAAGGCTCACCGATTGACCACCAAGAACCGGCGCGAGGCTTGATCCAGGGTTGGTGATGGGCGCGGGGGGGGTGGCCGGTATGGGGGCGCTCATCGATTCAGGGCGTGCCTGGACCTTTCGCACGCGAGGGTCCAGGTTGGTTGATTTCGGCCGCGCCGGCGTGATGGATCTCGGTGGAGGGATGACGGTTCGGCCGTTCGCCACGGTCGTCGGGCGGTCATCGGCCCAGGCACCGACCCCCAGGGCCAGCGCGGTCTTCAGGGACAGGAACGCGATCGCGGCGCTCGCCCTTGATCCTCTCCTGATTCGGGCGCTCGGCGTCATTCCCTCAGTCCTCAATCTGATTGTCATGATCCATCCCCTTGCCACGACAGCCGCGATCCTCTCGCAAGGCTTGATCCTTACAATCGTCCGTCACGGATCATCGTCAGGTTTCGCTCTTATACTCCATCCGCTTCGCGAAAAACCGGCGTTCAGCCCAGACACGACCCTCCTCGACCCTCCATGAACCAGGTTTTTCCAGGAAATCGCCGGAAATCGATTGACACGCTTTCTGGACCGGCGCAAAATGCACTCAATCACACTTGAAAGGCTCGCTTGCCGGTGGAAAATAGGCTCGTCCACATGGGGATCTTGATGCTCGCGACGAGGGGGGTCTTGACCGGTTGTGGTGTGAGGGGATGATCAGGAACAGATTCGGAGTCGATTTTCCTTCGATCAGATCGAGAAAGGACCAGCCGATGGTTGCTTCAAGTCATCGTCGGGGCTTCACGTTGGTTGAGCTGCTGGTGGTGATCAGCATTATTGGGGTCTTGGTGGGGTTGTTGCTTCCGGCGGTCCAATCGGCGCGGGAGGCGGGGCGTCGCGCGCAGTGTCAGAACAACATGCGTCAGCTTACCCTCGGGGTCCTCGGTTTCGTGACGGCCGAGAATAAGTTTCCTCCCCTGGGAGTGATCAGCGACGATCCAAATAAACATAATCCACATGATTATGTGATGACCACTCCATACAATCAAGGAATCGCGTCATGGATCGATCCGTCCGCGACTCCCGATCCGTCCGAGGTTCCGATGTACAATTGGGTGGTCGAGATTCTGCCTTACATTGACCAGGCTTCGCTTTCGAATGCCTGGGTCAAGACTGGGATGAATCCCTCGGGGCAATCGGTTCCATATGGGGGCAGCGCCACCGTCTCGATGTCTCCCGGGCAACCCAGCAACGCCAAGATTAGCTCGATGCCGCTGGCTGTTCTTCGTTGTCCCGACGATCTGACGACGTCTTCCGGCAGTGGGGGCTTGAGCTATGTCGCGAACATGGGATTCACATTGTGGACGGCGTTGCCCTTTGGCTGGATTCCCTCGCCGTACGACGGTGGCGGACAACCCACGTCGTACCCGTCGCACCCCGGAGTGATCGGGAACGGAATGGGGATTGGCAGCGGCACGAACGACCCGATGCTTTTTCGAAAGCTGGGGCTCATGTCCATGGAGGACAATGGGAACTACGGTCCGCCAAGCGCGATGCCCTGGAATATGCGGAATACCCCGGCGACGCTTTCCGACGGTTCTTCCGACACACTCATGCTCAGCGAGAACACCTTGGCCGGAGGGGGCGCTCCCAATGCCTATAGCAAGGGGACGGCGACGTCATGGGCGAGCCCGATGCCGATGTTTTGCGGTTTCATGGGGGGTGGGCCGATTTGTCCAACCGGCAACTGCGCACAGGCGAATTTGACTCCTGGGCAAGACATCGACGGCTCTGGATGGGCCATGGCGAACATGCCGGGATCTTTCACGAGTATCAACTACGGCCAGAATTTCACGATTGAGGGATCGTTCCCATTTTCCAACAGCGCCCATCCGAATGGGTGCAACATGTCGTTTTGCGATGGAGCTGTTCGGTTCATCAAGCAATCGATCGACGGAACGGTCTATGCCAAGCTGATCACCCCGGCGGGAAGCAAGCTTCCCGTCCTATTGCGGCAGCTTCCGGTCGAGGAAGACGCGTTCATGAATTAGCCCGCGGTTTCCGGCGGGATTCGCGGTCGAGGAATCGTGGCCGCCGACCCCGCTGGATCGGCGGCCCTTGGTGTTTCCGGGTCATCAGGGCTTGGCCACGCCGATGACGCCGACGGCGAGCCGGCCCCCCGCGTTGCCGGTGGGCTGGGTCTTGAGGTCGTCGACCTTTTCGTGGACCACCAGGCCCCGGCCGATGATCGAGGACGCCCCGTGGAAGCTCATGTGGGGATCGTCCACGTCGAGCGTGGCGACTCCCTTGGCGTTGGCCGTCACGTTGCCCAGGTCACCCACGTGGCGCTTGACGCTATCGGGGCCCGCGTGCGACGCCTTGGTGGGGTTGAAATGGCCCCCCGAGGCCATGCCGTCCTCGGACCACACGCCAAATTCATGCACGTGAAAACCGTGCTCGCCGGGTGAGAGGCCGGTGATCTCGGCGTGAACGTGGATCGAGTGGCCGTCCTGGGTGAACGTGACCCGCCCCTTGACGTCGCTTCCCTTGGTGGGTGTCAGCAAGGCGACGGCCTTTGTGATCCCCCCTGCCGCGGCGGCCTTTTCATGCTGGGCGGGTGCCTGGCTCAAGAACCCAACCGCCCCGCAAAAAACCAGCGTCGACGCCGCCAAGGCGGCGATCCCTTGCTTGATCGTCATTGCGAATCTCCCCGAAAGTGCACCAGACCGCGCGGAAACGCCCGCGCGGTTCACCCATGAACGTTAGCCGCCCGCGTCCCGGCTCTCAAGGGGCATGCGCCCCAGGCCAATCTCGCGAGTGCGCGCGAACGACCCATGGATCGCGGCTCATCTGGCCACCTCGAATCATCGCGAAGTCTCGTGAACGCCGCCCAGGTCGCCGAGGACGAGATCGCGGCGTTGGCCCGGGGGACGATGTCGCGGGGGGTGTCCTGAGGGGCTATTCAGGCGGCTTTGGCGTGGTGGGTCGGCGATGGTCGGCGATCACCTGGGCCTGGCAGCGCATCGAGATCCCCTGCATGCTCGCCGTGCCGACCATGATCGATTCCACCAGTGGATCGGTCACCCGGGTTGTCGCCGCCCATTCGATCATGAAGCTCGCGGCCATGCCCCCGCTTGCGTCGCTTTCCTTGACGAAAAACACCGACGAGGCCCGAGCCGCGACCGAGGTTGGTGGTT
>JAKBAP010000140.1 GCA_021808995.1 Planctomycetota bacterium
GTGGCGGATACGACACCCGTCGGTATTGAGCCATGCTCACCACGCTCGGTCTCTCGTCCGAGAAACTTGAGCCATGATGTCACATACGGCTGTCGCGGCTCTCTGGCCGCGGCAGCCTTTTTAGTTTTTTTAGTTGCTGGAGTGACCAGCCCTCGGCTTGCCTGGTCGGCGAGGTTGCCCGAGAAGTCGGGCTCAGGCCTCGGGCTTACGGTTGGCGGCGGCGAGTGGGCGGAGCACGGCCAGCATCGTGTTCAAGTGGGCGAGCCGGGGGCCGAAGCGATCCACGAAATCGCTCAACGAGAAGTCCCCCTCGAGCAGGTTTTCGTGATATTCATCCACGTAATTGCCCAGCTCGCGCATCAGGGCGGCGTGGACTTGCTCGAGTTTACCGAGAGTGTCCTTGCAGAGATCGAGGATTGGCTCGTGTCCGCTCTGCCATTTCTCGAGCTCGGCGATCTGCCTCGACCGCTGTTCGCGATTAACCTGGAGCAGTTCCCTCGAGATCTCGAGTTGCTGGCGCTGCATCTCCATCATTTGCCGCTGGGCTTCCAGCGTCTGGTTTTGGAGATTCGCGAGCAAATGGAGCAGCAGGATCGGATCGTTGGGATTGGCGATCGCCCCGGGATTGCCCTGACCAGTCGGGGAGACCTCCATGCGATAGGTCCAGGCGGGGGCGGGTGATGGCGGGTTCTCTCGAGGGGACAACTCCGACCTCCTTCGCTCGGTTTTCAATCAGGAAACGCGACGGATAGCCCCAGGAATCGGCGGCTTGGGTCGCGTCTTTGACTCAAGTCTAGAATCATCTTACGCGACGATCGCGCGCCGGCAAAGACCAGCACCTCGGATTTGAGCGATTCGGTCGCCCCCGGGACCTTCCCGGCCTTGCCTTCCCAGCCCTGCCGCTCGACCAGCCCCCTGCCGTAAGGCCCATCCAAATCAACGCCTGCGCCGTCGTCTCGCGTCGTTCGAGGGCGTCGGAGGGCATGGACGGGGTGTACCACCCTGGGTTTGGTGCCCAACGCCGTATCCGGGTCAAGAAACGGGCTCGTCGTCGCTGGCCGCGTGCAGGAAGGCATCGGGGAGGGCGTCGACGAGGTCGCCGGCGATCATGCCGACCTCGCCGTGGTCGTCGCGCGCGATGTCGCCCGCGACGCCATGGATATAGACCGCGAGTTGGGCGGCGGCGAAGGGGAGGAGCTTTTGACCCAGGAGGGCGGCGGTTACCCCTGTCAGCACGTCGCCCGAGCCGCCGGTGGCCATGCCGGGGTTGCCCGAGGTGTTCACGTGATAGCGGCGACCGTCGGTCGTGACGGACCCTGATCCCTTGAGCACGACCACCAGGCGGTCGTGGCGGGCGGCGAATTGGGCGGCCAGGTCGATTCGTTCCTCGCTGCCGCGGGGGGCGGGTTTGCCGGTCAGTCGGGAGAATTCGCCGGGGTGGGGCGTGAGGATCACGGGGGGGCCAGGTTTCGCGAGCAGGTCGAGCTGGCCCACGAGGGCGTTCAGGGCGTCGGCGTCGAGGACGAGGGGCTTATCGGCCTCGGTGATCAGGAACGCGACGAGTCGGCGGATGTGCTCGGAGGATCCCAGTCCAGGGCCGGCGGCGAGCACATCGGCGTCCGCGACCAGGCGCTCGAGGTGGGTCCGCGCGCGGTCGAAATCGACCAGCCCCTGCTCATCGTGTGGCAAGGGGTAGGTCATGTATGAGGGCTCGAAGCTCGCGACAGTCGCCTGGACCTCTCCGGGGCAGGCGATTCGGACTTTCCCCGCCCCCGAGCGAAGGGCCGCGGCCCCGGCGAGCGCGGCCGCGCCCGCCATCCCGCGTCCGCCGGCGATCACCAGCACCGACCCAAAGAGCCCCTTATGCGCGTCTTCCCGTCGACGGGGAAGGCCTGGCATGGTCTCGATCAATTCAAGCGTCACGCGGGAACAGTCCTCTCTCGAGAGCCTGGCTCTCGGGGATGGAAATCGATCTTATCGCCGGGGCGTTGTTAGGCCGGCCGGGATTGGAGCCTGGCCTGACCCATTCGCCGCGCGATCAGGCTCGCGACGTGGCCACCGCTAAAGCCGGCGTCGATATTCACGACCACGACATTGGAAGCGCAGCTATTGAGCATCCCCAGCAGGGCGGCCAGCCCGTGAAAATGGGCCCCGTAACCGATGCTCGTTGGCACGGCGACGACCGGGCAGTCGACCAGGCCGCCGACCACGCTGGGGAGGGCCCCTTCCATGCCGGCCACGACCACGATCGCGTCGGCCGTTTTCAGGTTGGGAAGCTGATGAAGCAAGCGATGGAGCCCCGCGACCCCCACGTCGGCGATCAATTCGACCTCGCAATTCCAGGAGAGGGCCGTGACCTTGGCCTCTTCGGCGACGGGTAGGTCGCTGGTCCCCGCGGTGACGATCACCACCCGGCCCAGCTTGGGACCGGGATCGCTCGGCGGGGCCAGGCGAAAGGTCCGCCCGAGCGCGTTATGCTCCCCCTCGGGAAACGCCCGCTTCAAGTGCACGGCCGCCTGGGGGTCGAGCCGGGTCACAAGCCCACCCTGGCCGTGCGCCCGGAGCGTGCCCAGGATCGACTCGATTTGCTCGGCGGTCTTACCCTGGCCGAAAACCACCTCGGGAAATCCACAACGAAGGGTGCGCTGAAGATCGACCTTGGCGAAGCCCCCGGTGTCTTGGTAGGGCTCGACCGTGATCGATCGGGCGGCCTCCGAGGGGGCCAGCCGGCCATCGCGAACCGCCTCGAGCATTCGAGTCAAATCGTGGGAATCCATGAAACATCCGCGCCTGGTAAGTCGTCCCGATCGGTCTCATCGCAGCTCATCCCTTGTAACGTGTTGACGCTCCGCTCGCAATCGATTTTGAACTTCCGAGCGGCTGTTGGATTCTGGTAACCTTGAATTGGACGTCCTTCCTTGTGTTCATGGGACTTGAGAGACACGACGGCCGAGCTCATGGGAGCCCCGGCGGCGTGGAGGCGGTCGGAGTCACGTACGCGATGTCTCGATCGGCTCCATCCTCGCAACCGATCTCGCCCGGGACGCGAATCCCCACGGCCGGGCCCCCCCCCGCCCCGCCGCCGCGACCACTCGTGGAGCCGCGGACGTTCTTTCGACCCCTCACCAAGGACGATCTCAAGGGCTGGGCCGGCTCGCTCATCTTGCATTCCCTCTTTCTCTTGACGCTGGCTCTCTGGTATTTTTCGCCGCACGCGCGGTCGCGGGTCGTCTTCGATTCCTGGTTGGCGGGCTCTCAAAAGGGGGTGGAAAACGGCGAGTTACTGCACGGCGGCCTGGACGCCCCCGTGGAAATCCCGCCGGCCGAGTTCCTGGACGTCTCGACTCCGCTCGATTCGTCGGCCTTATCCCAGCTCGAGGTCGCCCCTCTCGAGCCCGAGCTTCGGCCCGGCCACGCGCGAAGGCCGACCGCCCCCGGCGGCGCGCCCAGCGACAACCCTGGCGCGGGGGATGGCGAGGGTTTCGGACTGGCCCGGTTCGGGGAAGGGGGCGAAATGATCCGGGGTGTTTCCGTCCGGGTCGGCGACCCTCAGTTCACCTTGATCTGGAACGCCGACGGGGTCGACCTCGATTTACACGTCATCGAGCCCGGCGGCAAGGAGATTTATTGGGAAGAGCCCAAGGGTGACAAGGGGGGCGAGCTCGACGTCGACAACACCAAGGGTTTCGGCCCCGAGAACGTCTATTGGCTTGTCGACTCCGAGGCCCCCGACGGCAAGAAGGTCAAGGGTCCTGGCCCTCCCGGCGTTTATAAGTGGTTTGTCAGTTACTATGGCGGCTTTGGTGGCATGCCCAAGCCGACCCAGTGGCAAGTTCGGGTCAAGCACGACGGCAAGGTCAGCGTCCATCGCGGGCGATTTCAATCATTCAATCAGCGCAGCCGGGTGTATACACTGGAAGTCGAGGGGACCGAGCCGCCGCCCGAGCCGGCTAAGGAACCCAAGCCGGCGATTGAAAAGGAAACCAAGCCCGTTTCCAAGAAGTTCTGAACGTTTGGCCCTTCGATCGTAATCTTCCGCTGTTTTCTCCGAAGTTCATCCGTGCCGCTCCCGTTAACCCGGTCGTCACCGGGGTGTCGAGGTTGTTGATGTCGAGCCCATTGCGAGACGAACTGGCTTCGCTGAGGATCGAGCGGCGGCCACGCGGCGGCCGGCCCGCCGGCCCGAGGGAGCGAGGGGCTCCGACGCGACGTCGCGGCGATGGGATGATGCGACTGACGTCGTGGCTCTTGTGGCTGATCCCGATGTTGGTGCTGGCGGGGGCCGGTCTGGTCGCCTATCGTGAATACGACAAGGTCCGGTCGCAACCCGAGCTCTTTGTCGGGTTGGTCGAGCGGATGACCTCTGGCGAGGCGGAAAAACTCCTCACCGCCAAGGGCTACCTGAAATCGCGGTATCAGGCGATGGTCGGCGCGAAGGTTGTCGGCCGGGTCGAACGCATGTATGTCGAGGAGGGGGCCCGGGTCAAGAAAGGCGATCTCCTGGCCCGGCTCGAGCAGAACGACCTGATCGCCCAGCTCGAGTCGAGGACCGCCCAGAAGGCCCGAATCGAGGCCGAGCTCGACGAGGCGCGGAGCGAGCTCTGGGAAAAGGAGCGCGAAGCCAAGCGCGCGGACCGGCTGTTTCAGCAAAAGACCATGATGGCCGAGGACGCGGACAAGGCCCAGACCGAGCGCAAGAAGGCCGCCGCCCGAGTGGCCGCCCTGGTCGCGGCCGTGGATCTGATGAAGGCCAACGTCGACGAGATCAACGCCACGATCAATTCCATGTCGCTCCACGCCCCCTTTGACGGGACCGTGGTCGCCAAGCAAGGCGAGGAAGGAGAGATTGTTTCCCCTTCGGGTGGGGGCTCGGGTCGAACCGCCGTGATCACCATCGCCGACCTCGAGCGAATGGAGGTCGAGACCGACGTGACCGAGAGCCTGCTGTCGCGGCTCGAGGTCGGTCAGCCGGCCGCCGTGGAGGTCTTCGCGATTCCCTCCAAGCGTTATCACGGCCGCCTCCGCCAGGTGATCCCCATGGGCAACCGGGCCGAGGGGACGGTCAAGGTCAAGGTCGAGATCACCGACCCCGACCCCAGGCTCTTCCCCGATCTCGCGGCCAAGGTCCACTTCCTTCCCTTGAGGACCAGCGAGACCGACGACGCCGGCCAGTCCCGCGTCTTTGTCCCCAAGGCCGCGGTCCTCGAGGAGCGGGGCCAGGAATACGTCTGGGTCTTGGGCTCGCGAAACAGCCTCCGCAAGCGCTCCGTCGAAACCGCCGCCACCAAGGAAGCCCTCGCGAGAGTCCTCTCGGGGCTCGAACCGGGGGAAAAGGTCATCTTGAACCCTCCCCCGACGCTTCACGAAAACCAAACGATCCGCGTCTCTGAATAGACTCATGATCACTCGCGTCTCTCAAGAAGTCGGGCCGCGAATCCACGAACGACCGGGAGGTTTCGATGACGAAAGGGTCTCATTCCATTGAGCTCAAGGGCGTGGACAAGGAATATCATCGCGACGCGTTCACGATCCCCGTCCTGACCAGTCTCGATCTGGAGGTCGCCGAGGGCGAATACCTCGCGCTCATGGGTCCGTCGGGCTCGGGCAAGACGACCCTCCTCAACCTGATCGCCGGGCTCGACCGCGCGACCCGGGGCGAGGTGATCGTCCACGGCCAGGACCTAGGTCGGCTCTCGGAATCGGAGATCACCCGATGGCGCGCGGACAACGTTGGGTTTATTTTTCAGACATATAATCTGATTCCTGTATTGACCGCCTTCGAGAACGTCGAGCTCCCCCTCTTGCTGACCCATCTATCAAGGCGGGCTCGTCGCGAGAACGTGGCGACCGCGCTCAGGGTCGTCGGCCTCTCGGGGCGCGAGGACCATTATCCTCGCCAGCTTTCCGGCGGTCAGGAACAGCGCGTGGCCATCGCCCGCGCGATCGTGACCGATCCTTACCTGCTCGTCGCCGACGAGCCCACGGGGGATCTCGATCGGGCGACGGCGGGGGAGATCCTGGAATTGCTCGAGCAGCTCAATCGCGAATTTCAGAAGACGATCGTGATGGTCACCCACGACCCCCTGGCCGCCGAGCGCGCCGGCAGGATCCTGCACCTCGACAAGGGCCAATTGGTCGGCGACGTCATTCAGGGGGGCCGAGTCTCGGCCGCGTCTTGACATGAAATACCTCACCTATGTCTGGCGCAATGCCCGTCGCAATCCAGCGCGGTCGCTCCTGACCATCGCGTCGACGGCTGTCTGCCTGTTTCTGATGATGATTCTGCTCTCGTTTTTCGCGATCAACGACGAGGTCAGCGGCTCGGTAGGCGTCTTCAACAGGGTCTGCGTCTTGAACGCCAACGGCTTCGCCGGGCGGATCCCGATCGCCTTCGTCAACGAGATCGCCCAGATTGACGGCGTTCGCGCCGCCACCCCGTTTTCCTGGTTCGGCGGCAAGTATCACGACGAGATCCTTCCCTTCGCACAGTTCGGAGTCGACGCCGACGTCGCCTTCGCGATCATGAACGAGTTCTCGATCCCCGCCGACCAGCTCGAGGCCTTCAAGAAAACCAAGAACGGCTGCGTCATCGGCCGCAAGCTCGCCAACGAACGCAAGCTCAAGGTCGGCGACCCCTTGCCGCTTGAGCGCGACCTCTATCCCGTCGACCTTGATCTCACCGTGCAGGGGGTTTACGACGGACCCACAAATCGTGATCTGCGAATGTGCTTGTTTCACTGGGGCTATCTCGACGAATTGCTCAAGCGCGCGAATGCCGGAACGACCGGCGTGGCCGTCTCGGGCAACGCGGGGATGGTGTTCGTGAAATGCGAATCCGCCGCCCGCATGGCCGCGCTCTGCAAGACGATCGACGACCGCTTTCGCAATAGCGACTCCCCGACCCGGACCCAGACCGAGGAAGCCTTTGGCAAGATGTTCGCCGAGATGCTGGGGGACCTGAAGGGCATGATTCGGGTGATTGGCCTGGCGGTCGTCTTCTCGTTGCTCTGCGTAGCCGCCAATTCGATGGCGATGTCGATGCGTGAGCGAACCACCGAGGTCGCCGTCCTGAAGGCCATCGGATTCGGCAGGCGATTGGTGCTCGCCCTCGTTCTCACCGAGGCGGTCCTGGTCGCCGGGATCGGAGGGATCGTGGGCTCGTTCGGTTGCAAGCTGCTCTGCGACGTGGTCGATCTCTCACGCTATAGCGCGGGCTTCCTGCCGTTCTATTACATCCCCTGGCCAATCGCGCTCGAGGGCCTGGCGGTCGCCCTCGCGATCGGGTTCGTAAGCGGGCTCCTACCCGCTCTTCGCGCGGCCAATTCCTCGGTCGTCGACGGGCTCAGGAGGGTGATCTAAGCCAATGATTCCGCTCAAATACAACGTGCGAAACCTCCGGGTGCGCTGGAAGACCACCTTCATGACCGTGCTCGGCACCGCCCTGGTCGTCTGGTCGTCCTGCATCCTCTTCGGCCTGGTCGAGGGGCTTGAATACAGCCTTCGCGTCTCGGGTGAACCGCTCGACTTGATCGTGATGCGAAAGGGATCCTCCAACGAAACCACCGGCGGATTCGAATCCTCCAAGGCCGAGGAGATCCTCAACCTCCCCGGCATCGCCCGCGATGAAAAGGGCCAACCGCTCGCCGCCATGGAGCTGCTCAATATTCCGATCGCCCAACGACGAGACGGCACCACCACGAACCTGATCATCCGCGGTGTCCAACCCGCCTCGCGATCCCTCCGCCCGGATTTCAAGGTCGTCGAGGGGCGGTTTCTCGATCAGGGCAAGGAAGAGTGCATCGTCAGCCGGAACCTCTCTCGTTCGTTCAAGGGGGCCCAGTTGGGGGGCGAGCTCACCTTTGGCGAGAAGGAAAAATATCGGGTCGTCGGGATCTTCACCGCCGGAGGCAGCTCGGCCGAGAGCGAGATCTGGGCCGACCTTCGCGACCTCGAGAAAAACACCGGCCGGGTCGGAACCGTCTCGTGCGTGCAGCTTCGCGCGGCCACGGCGGGCGACTACGAAAAGCTCCAGGCGACCCTCAACGACGACCCCCAGTTCAAGCTCGCCGCGATCCCCGAGTCCGTCTATTTCGAGAGCCAGAGCCGATCAAGCGTGTTCCTCAAGACCGCTGGCACCCTGATCGCCGTGCTCTTGACCCTGGGCGCCATGTTCGCCGCGGCCAATACCATGTTCGCGTCCGTCAGCGCGCGCACTCGCGAGATTGGAACCCTCCGCGCGCTAGGATTTTCACGCCGGGATATCTTGATCAGCTTTCTGGGCGAGTCGGTCTTGATCTGCTTGATGGGGGGCGCGATCGGGCTTCTGGGGACCATCCCATTGAGCTCGCTTACCTATGAAACCAGCGATTTCAATAGCTTCGCCGCCGTCACCGTCGCGTTCCGTTTTGGCCCCTTGGTCATGGGGGTGGCGCTTGCGATGACCCTCGCCATGGGGGTTTTTGGCGGGATGTTCCCCGCGCTTCGCGCGGTCCGCCTTGATGTGATCTCGGCTCTCCGACAACTCTAATCGACCTCGAGCCCAGCATGAACCACGACCCTCCAGGTGGCATCTCGGTCCAGAGGTCGCTCGCGTGGCTCGCGGTTCCGCGGCGGATCGGCCTGCGGTTTGTCCTTGCCGCCGTTTTCGTGGTCGCGCTGGCCCTTGCCTGGGAGGCCAACCAGGCAGGGGTTCAGCGCTCGAGCGTGGCGGCCATTTCGCGGGCGGGGGGCACGGTGCGTTACGACTGGGGTCTGCTGGCGGGTCTCGAGGGTGATCACGCCTCGTTGATGGGAATGCTCGTGAGAACCCTGGGCATCGACCACCTAGCGACCGTCACGGGGGCCGATCTCCGCGGCGCGACCGACGCCCTCGCGCCCCGCATCGGCGCTCTCGGTTCGCTGGATCAGCTCAACCTGCGTGGTTCGCCGATCACCGACGTCGGTCTCGAGTCGCTCGCCTCCCTCACGCGGCTTGAGCGGCTTGACCTCACCCACACCCGGGTCACCAGCCGGGGAATGGTCCACCTGAAAGCCATGACCCACCTGAAAATGCTCTGGCTGGCGGGCGATTCCATCACGAGCGAGGGCCTGGAAGCCCTCAAGGCCCTCCCCAATCTTGAGCTTCTGGCCCTGATCGACACGTCCGTCGACGACGCCGGCCTTGAGGTTCTAAAGGGCTTGAAAACCCTCCGCGACGTCAAGCTCGCCCTGCCCAACACCATCATCAGGCCCTGATCACCAGGAATCTCGCTCCTGGCCCCAAGGACCTCCATCGACCGGCTCTTGATTCATACCCGGTTTCCATCATGATGGATCGATCGTACGATTGATTGGTCGTTATCATCACGGACCATCGTCAAGACAAACCGTCGATCACGCGTCGGCAAGAGAGGTCAACTCGCGTGCCAGATCTCGTCATGGGAATCGACCTGGGAACAACCAACTCGGCCGTGGCGATGATCACCGAGGACGAGCCTCGGCTCATTTCCAACGCGCTTGGCGAGAGGCTGACGCCTTCGGTCGTGGGCGTGGACCTGGATGGTCACGTCGTCGTGGGGCGGACCGCCAGGGAACTCATGGTGACGCACCCGGACCGATGCGTCTCACAGTTCAAGCGAAAAATGGGAATCGAGTGGAAAACGCGATTGGCCGGGCAATCGTTTACCCCCGAGGAACTGTCCGCGCTGATCCTCCGGTCGTTGAAACAAGACGCCGAGGCGTTCCATGGCGAGCCGATCGACCGCGCGGTGATCACGGTCCCGGCGTATTTCAACGACGATCAGCGCAAGGCGACGCTGACCGCCGGCCGGATCGCGGGTCTGAAGGTTGAGAGGATTTTGAACGAGCCGACGGCGGCCGCGCTCGCGTATGGGTTTCGCGACCCTGGCTCGGAGCGAGTCCTTCTGATTTTTGATCTGGGAGGAGGGACGTGCGACGTCTCTGTCGTCGACGTGATGGACGGCACGATCGAGGTTCGGGCGTCGTCGGGAGAGGGGATACTCGGTGGCGAGGATTTCACCCGGACGATGGCCGCGCGGGTTCTCGAGCGATGTGGACAAGGATTCGAGCGGGCCGAGATGCAGTCGCCGACCCTAGTCTCCCGGATGCTCTGGGAGTGCGAGACGGCGAAGCGCGTCCTCTCTCGGCACGACTCGACGACGGTTCGGATTCCGGACCGCTCCGGCAGGATCGGCGATGACGCCCGGACCGAGACGATCACCAGAGCCGAGTTCGGACAATGGACCGAGTCCCTGATGGCCAGGATGGAGGTGCCGATCCGCCGGGCCCTGGGCGATGCCGGCCTCAAGCGACCGGATGTCAACGAGGTGATCCTGGTCGGTGGCGCGACCCGGATGCCGCTGGTCGTCGAGCGAATCGCGTCGATGTTTTCAAAACCCCCGCTATGCGGGCTGAATCCCGACGAAGTGGTCGCCCTCGGGGCGGCCGTCCAGGCTGGGCTGATCGCTCGCGAGGCGAGCGTCGAGGACCTGGTCGTCACCGATGTCGCCCCCTTCTCATTGGGCATCAACGTCGCCAAGACCTTCGGACTTGAGCGCAGGGAAGGCTATTTCCTACCGATTATCCACCGAAATACGACGATTCCCGTCAGCCGGGTTCAGAGTATCCAGACGCTTCACCCGAATCAACGAACGATTTCCATCCAGATCTATCAGGGAGAAGCGCGCAAGATCGCGGACAATTTGAGGCTCGGGGAGTTCGATGTGAACGGAATCCCGCTCGGGCCCGCGGGTCAACTGGTCGACGTCCGGTTTACCTACGATCTCAACGGCGTGCTCGAGGTCGAGGCCACTGTCAGCGCGACCAGGCGCACGATCACCCACGTCGTGACCCGCCACGCCCGGGGGCTATCCGCCGCCGAGATCGCGAAGGCGGTGAAGGCGATGCAGGCACTCAAGACCCACCCCCGCGAGGAAGCCGAGAACCGCTTTTTGCTCAGGCGCGCGGAGCGCCTTTTCGGCGAGCTCGGCGCGGATGCCCGGCAAATCATCGGCAGCCTGCTTGATGGCTTCGAGGAAGCACTCGAAGGGGGCGACCCGGCTGTCATCGAACGGCATCGGCAAGCGCTCAAGGACTACCTCGATAGTCAGGAACCGTCGGAAGGCGACGAAAACGAGGAGCCATCCGATGGCCGATGGTAAAAACGACCAGCCCCGGCTCCTCCGGGTCGCGGCGGCTTGGCTCGGGCTTGAACCCCAGGTCACTCCCGATTCGGCCCGGGCCACGGTTTTGCGAAAACTCCGCGACGACGATTATGTTCCCTCTCCGGCGATCCATGAGGCGATTCTCGTCGTCCTTGGTCAATGGCCCGGCGGTATTTCGCTCCTGGCCGACGAATTGGACGAGGAAGCCGAACAGATCCTCGTAGAGATCAATGAATTTGCACGCGTGTTCTTCAC
>JAKBAP010000141.1:0-9481 GCA_021808995.1 Planctomycetota bacterium
GCAGGCGGCGGGCCCGGGCCGGACTCTTGAGGCCGGGAACCTGAAACTGCTCAAGAAACGACTCATCGAACGCCAGGCGAGGGGTCTGGTGGAGTTCATCGAGCCGCCGCACACGATGGACGACTTCGTCGGCAACGACTCGGTCCGCGAGCGGCTGATCGAGGATGCCAAACTGCTGTCATTGGGCCGGCTCGACGCCGCCGCGATGGGCTATCTGGTCTGTGGCCCGGTCGGGACGGGCAAGACGTATCTCGCCGAGTGTTTCGCGGGCTCGGTCGGCGTGCCGTGTGTCAAGCTACGGAATTTTCGCTCGAAATACGTGGGTGAGACCGAGGGGAATCTCGAACGGATCTTGTCGGTCCTACGCGCGATGGGGCCGGTGATTGTCGTGATCGACGAGGCCGACGCCGCGCTGGGCGATCGCCAGGGTGGGGGCGACTCGGGAACCTCGAGCCGGGTGTTTTCGATGATCGCCAGCCAGATGGGCGACACGCGGTATCGCGGCAAGCTGATCTGGATGCTGCTCACCAGCCGCCCCGAGCGCCTGCCCATCGACCTCAAGCGCCAGGGCCGCGCCGAGGTGCATTTGCCACTGTTCAGCCCGCGAGGCGAGGCCGAGGTCACATCGATGGTTTCGATCATGGCCCGCAAAAACAAGACCGGCCTCGCCGAGGGGGTTGATCCCCTTTCGCTCATGGGTCGCGGCCTGAGCGGGGCCGACATCGAGAGCATCATCCTGGCCGCCAAGCGTAGAGCCCTGGTACAACAGCGCGAGACGATCTCGGCCAACGACCTCGAGTCCGCCTCCCACGATTTCATCCCCTCGGCCCAGGGGCTTGAAAAGGAAAAACAAGAGCTCACGGCCGTCCTCGAATGCACCTCGATCGCGTTTCTGCCCGAGGACTGGCGCCGGCGAGTCCTCGAGCCCGACGGCCGGGCCAAGCTTCAAGAGCGCGTATCCGTGATTCGGCGTCTGATCGAAACCTGACCCCCCTTGAGAGACCTGGAGCATCTTCGATGAGTAACAGCACCGAGACGCGAACCCCGTGGCTCGACACCGCCGCCGTATCACCGGTGATCGACGAGCATGTCGCGCGGCTCTCGACCTTCCTGGACGCCCTGGCCGACGGCAAGGTCTCGCACGCGGAGCTCGCCGAGCAGGAGGCGCGAGTGGTGAGCTGGATGAAAAAGGTCGAGCCCCAGCTCTCGGACCCGCTCCACGCCGAGGTCACGCACTTGCTCTGCGAGCTCACCGCCTTGAACATCATGAAAACGATCCACGGCATGGGGCCGGTCCCCAAGACTCGGTTTCGAGGCTGAGGACCATGGGCGTCGCGTTCCTCACCATCGCCAGGGAAGCGGGTGGATCGCGGACTCGCCATCGACGGCCAGATCGGCGAGTATCTTGCCAATCATGCATGAAAACTTGAAGCCGTGACCGCTGCATGGGCTCGCTACCACGACATCCGCGCGATCCGGCAAGAGATCGACAAGAAAGTGCTCGTTGGTGTCGACCGTATACAGGCAGACCTCGGTGTGATCGGTCTCGGCCTCGTTCAGCGCCGGGATCACGCCCCTGAGAAAGCTACGTACCCGCGAGATATCGTTCGCGTTGACCATGCCATTCTCGTCGTCCGGGTCCGTGGCGGGCCCGCCGTGGCGGGCGACCTTGACACCCCTTCCAAGGAACGAGGGCATGCCGTAAAACGCATCATCGGGACCGAATCCCTTCGAGATAAACACCGGAAAGCGGCCGATGCGAAAGGCGTCGGCGTCGCGCGGACGCAAATAGAGCACCTTCTGCCGCGTGACCGTGAACGAGCGAGCGAGGTCGGGAATCAGGCGTCCCACCCACGCGCCGGCGGCGACGATCAGTCGGTCGGCGACGATGCGAAGGTCGTCGCCGAGCACGACCGGTTTCGGGCCCTCGAGGTCGATCCGGCGGATGGGGGTCTGATCAAGAACGCGGGTCGCGTCGCGCCCGATCGCCCGTGCCCGCCTCAGCGCGAGTGCCCGTGCCCGGTCGGCCGCGAGCATGCCGGCGTCGGGCTCGAACACCACGTCGGCGTCGGCGGGAAGGTCAAAGACGGGATATCGCTCGTTCCATTCGCCCCCCGTCCCATGCCATGAGGGGACGCCGAGCTCGGCCAGATTGGCCGCGACCGCGCTGGTATACGGCGAACCCGCCGGCGCGAACGACACACCTCCCGTGCGAATGTATACCGACTCACCACTCTCGGCCTCGAAATCACGCCAGGCACGAAAGGCCCAGGGCATGAGTTGGGCATAGGTCCGGTCGGCGTAGGAATGGCGGGTGATCCGCGCGGCCCCATGCGAACTGCCCCGGGCGTGATCGAGCGCGAATTGCTCGACCAAGAGCACTTGCTCGCCTCGCCGGGCGAGGTGATAGGCGGCCATCGACCCCATGACGCCGGCACCCACCACCACGTTCCTGGCTTCGATTGTTTCCATCGCTCGTGATTCCTCGCGGGGGAGCGCTTATCCAACCTTTATAATGCCGTCAGATAGCGCTCAATTTCCCAGGATTCGACCTGGGCATGATATTCGTTCCATTCGTCGTGCTTGAGCTTCAGGAATTCCTCGGCGATGGGTCCAAGCGCCTCCCGAACGACGAGGTCGCGCTCGAGGCAGCCGAGGGCTTCGATCAAGGTCTGGGGCAGCGTTTTCACGCCCCGCTCGGCCATTGAGGCGATGTCGGCGTCGTAGAGATTGCCACGGATCGGGGAACCCGGGTCGAGCCTCCGCGTGATCCCGTCGAGCCCGGCGGCCAGGTAGGCCGCCAGTCCGAGATAGGGGTTCATCGCGCTTGAGACCGAGCGGTCCTCGACATGGCCTGGCCCAGGCGCGCGGAGCATGAGCGTGCGGTTGGAGTCGCCCATGGCGATGAAGGCGGGCGTCCAGGTGTATCCCGAGCGCGATCCTCGCAGGCGGGCGCCGATCTGGAGGCGTTTATAGCAATTGACTGTCGGCGAAAGGACCGCGCAGAGGGCCCTCGCGTGCTCGACGACGCCGCCCAGAAAATGATACGCGAGCGCGCTTTGGCCCAGGCCGCGCGGGTCGGCGTGGTCGGTGAAGAGATTCGCGCCGTCATGGGCGCTTGCCAGGTGATAGTGCAAGTGCGCCCCGGAGCCGGTGCGACTGGCGAAGGGCTTGGGCATGAAGGTCGCGATCGCGCCTGAGCGCTCGGCCATCTCGCCGAGCATCATGCGAAAAAACGTCAGGCGATCGGCCGAGACAAGGGCCTCGGCGTAATGATAGTTAATTTCATATTGTGAATTCGCGTCCTCGTGATCGGCCTGATAGACACCCCAGCCGAGCGCGTTCAAGGCGGTCGTGAGCTCGCGCAGCAGGTCGAGGACCGGGGCCATCGTCTTATAATCGTAGCAGGGTTTCCTGGCGTGATCGACGTCCCGAGGGTCGTACCCCTTGATCGAGCCGTCTGGGTTCTTGACGACCAGGAAAAACTCGGGCTCGATCCCCACGTTCAAGGAAAAACCCATCCGGCGCGCTTGATCGAGGACGCGCTTGAGGTTTTGCCTGGGGCAATAGGGGTGGGGTCGGTCGTCGACGAAGAGATCGGCGGCGAACCGGGCCACGCCTTTCTGGTGGGGCATGGGGGTGTAGGTGTCGAGATCGACTCGGGCCATCAGATCGTGAGCATCGGGTCCCTGTCCCATGCCCCAGACAGCGCCTCCGGCGAAGCCCGCGCCTTCGTGGGTGACCGATTCGAGGGCGCTCGAGGGGACGAGCTTGACCTTGGCCGCCCCGTGGATGTCGACGAACTGTACCAACAGGAACGAGACGTCGTCGCTCAGGAATCGAGCCTTGAGCTGATCGGTCCGGGATACGTCCTGGGCCATGGGTCCTCTCGCTGGGTTCGGGCGGAAACGAAGACGAAGCCCGATTGTCCGCGACATCGAGCGCTCGAGCCAGTAGAATCAGTCGATCCAAGGGCGGTTTTTTCGGTGGGTACTCTCGGCATGTGCGGCATTATCGGTTTTCTGGCGAAGGACACGGTCCACCGGGCGGCAAGTGGGCGGATCATGCTCGAAATGCTCCAGGCCCTGGCCCGGCGTGGGCCTGACGGCGCGGGCTATGCCGGGATCGGGCCCGAGCTCGGGCCGGTTGATCCGCCCCTGCTGATCCGGGTCGCGGGACGAGACCCTGGGATCGCGCGGCGGCTCGACGGGCTGGGGAGCGTCGTGGGGGATGGCCCTCGGGTCGAGGGCGAGACGATCCGGATCGCGTTTCAGCTCGCCCCAGGCGCGACGGCGGGCCAGGTCGAGGCCGCGATCGACGGGTCGGTTGGAACCCCCGAGGTGATCGCGATGGGCTCGCGGCTTGAGCTCGCCAAGGGGGTTGGTCCCCCCCGATCGCTCGAGGCGCTCCACGCGGTCTCTCGCTTCGCCGGCCCGGTCGTGATCGGCCACACCCGGATGTCGACCGAAAGCAAGATCGATCTTTGCCACTCGCAGCCGTTTTGGATCCACGGGTTGCTGGACCACGCAATCGTACACAATGGACATATCACCAATTATCATCGGTTGCGACGGCGGTTCGAGCAAGAAGGGTCGAGATTCTTCACCGATAACGACTCCGAGGTGATCGGGGTCTACCTGAGGCGTTGTCTTGATCGAGGCTTAAGTCTAGTCGAGGCCATGGAGCGGTCGGTCGTGGACCTGGATGGGTCGTTTAACTATCTGGTGGCCGCGCCCCAGGGTCTGGGGGTGGTTCGCGACCGTCATGGTTGGAAGCCGCTGGTCCTGGCGGAGACAGCCGAGTATACGGCCGTCGCGACCGAGGAGATCGCGCTGGCTCGGGCGCTTTCCCGGTCCGATCAAGCACGCGAGCCCGCGCCGGGCTCGGCGCTATTTTTCCCGGCCCCGTCCCAGGCGGCGTCGGGCCCTTCGCGGAGCACCGGCACGTGAGCGAGGAACACCCAATGACCGAAGCCGGCCCCTCGAGCCAAGGCGAGCCGGTCGTGCTCGATTGCGAGGGCATGACAACCCGCGAGATTGGCGAGGCCGTCTGGGAGGCCGTCCGTGCTGGGGCGGGGCGGGCGCGGCTGGAAAACCCTGGTGGACGTCATAGCCTGGGCGTGGGCCTGCCGCCAGGGTTCGAACTCGTGATCGCCGGCAGCGCGGGCTATTACGCGGGGGGGCTGGGCGATGGCTCGACGGTGGTCGTCGAGGGAAACGCGGGCTGGGGCGCGGCCGAGAGCCAGCGGTCGGGGACGGTCGTGATCGCGGGTAACGCCGGGAACGCGGTGGCGGCCTCGATCCGGTCGGGTCTGGTGGTCGTGAAAGGGCACGCGTCGACCCGAGCCGGCGTCGGCATGAAGGGGGGAGCCCTCGTGATCGCCGGCGATGCCGGCCCGATGGCCGGGTTCATGATGCAGAAGGGGACGATCGTGATCGTCGGCCACGCCGGCCCGGGGGTCGCCGACAGCATGTACGAGGGGACGATCTACGTCGGGGGCGAGGTGGGCGAGCTGGGAGCCGACGCCGTGGTTCATGAGCTTGAGCCCGCCGATCACCGGGCCCTCGTCGAGCTGCTCGCCACGGCCGACGTGGAGACCGCGACCGGCCGGTTTCGAAAGCTCGTGTCGGGACGCAAGCTCTGGAATTTCCAGACCAGCGAGCGCACGATCTGGAAAGCCGCGTTGTGAACGATCCGGGAAAAAAACCTTGTGATCGGGGCTGGTGATTGACAGCCGTCCCGTGGGCACGTAAAGTCTGAGGGAAAATCGCACTAGAGTCCTCTTCCCCCCTCGCCTTGATCCTTAATCTCATCATGGTGTCTCCACGTCGATCCCGCGTCCTCGGGATTTGGAACTGGAGCGCGCGGATGGGTTAGGATCGACGTGGGAACCCTCGATCGCCGCCGATCCCCCGGAGCCTCGACGCGTAGATGCCCAAGTTATGAATACTCAACAGGTGCTTGAACAGGCGATTAACTGGCCCCGGCCCACCGTGCTCGCGGGGGCCGCTGGGGCGGCGGCCGTGCTGTTATTCACGGCCGGCCTGATCGCGCTTTCGGGACGATTTCGCTGGTTTACTCGCCTGTTGGCGCTTCTGGGCTGCCTGGTGATCATGGCGGTCCTCGCGGTGCTGCGGCTCCAGACGATCAGCGAGCGCCAATCTGAAAATATCATCGCGACTCGCCCGAGATATCCGGAGGCCACCCGCATCCGCGCGGGCTGGGGCCTGGTGGCGGTCCCGAGCGCGGTCACGCTCGGTGTCGTCGTCGCCTGGATCGCGCGTCGGCAGCGGCTTCGCGCTCAGGTCCCGCGGCGAATCAAGCTCGCGCATCGTTACCTGGTCGAGGGAAAGTATCCCGAGGCCCTGGCCGAATACAGCCGGGCGATCCAGATCTCGCCCCATCTGGGCGAGGCTTACTGTGCCCGCGGCCGAGTCTACGCGACAATGGGCGAGCATGAAAACGCGATCGCCGACTTCGACCGAGCGATCGACCACGATCCCCGGCACTCACGGTCGCGGGTCGAGCGCGCTCGTCTACGGATCGAAAAAGGCGACATTGAGGGGGCGCTCGAGGATCTGGCCATTGCCTTCACCATGCGCGCCAATGATCCGGAATGCCATCTGCTGCGTGGAATTTGCCTGTCGGGCAAAGGTGAGGAAGACGAGGCCCTGGCCGACTTTCATCGCGTGCTCAAGCTCACCAACCACTCCGACTTCGCCGACCCCGCCCGCGTCGCGATCCAACGGCTCGAGACCGCCCGGGGGTTGATCCGGGGCGAACTCCACTCCGCGAATGGAACCACCGACCAACCCTCCCAGGAATTGATCAACCCTCAAGACACCCCGCTCTGAGCCGCGACCAGCCGCCAAGGACTCTTCGATTCATGAACCCGGACGAACTCTCGGCCAATCTCCCGCGAGAGCCGGCGCGTCAAGGCGCGGGCCGAATCGGCGATCCCTCGCCGCGCGCGACCTCCGGCGTGTTTACACCCGCCGCGATCGAGGATATCCAGATCAAGGCCGAGCTGGGCCGTTACCGCATCCGGGGATTCGGCGCGCTCCGTCCCCGTGCCTGGGCGACCTTTGACGATCTCACGTTTATCCCTGCCGGCCTGACTCGCATTCCGCTCGAGGGGTATCGAGAGTCATGCTCGAGCCGAACGGTGCTTGGTTCGCGGTTCGCCGCGAGACCGATCGAGCTCGAGATCCCACTGATGGCGACCGGGATGAGCTACGGAGCACTCTCGCTCGCCGCCAAGACCGCGATCGCGCGCGGGGCGCGACGGGCGGGCACGTCGTCGACGACCGGCGACGGCGGGATGCTCGAGATCGAGCGCGAGGAATCTCGCGTCCTGATCTACGAGGTGCTTCCCAGTCGCTATGGGATCGACGTTCGCCACCTGAAGCAGGCCGACGCGATCGAGCTCACGATCGGCCAGGGGGCGAAGCCAGGGACTGGTGGGTTGCTCTTGGGCGCGAAGGTCTCGGGCGAGATCGCGCGTCGACGCGACCTGCCGCCTGGCGTCGATCAGCGCTCTCCGTGCCGGCACCCCGATTTCCTCGGTCCCGACGACCTGGTGCTCAAGATCGAGGAACTGCGCGAGGCCACCCGCTATCAAGTGCCGATCTTCGTGAAAATGGGCGCGTCCCGGGTTTTTGACGACGTCCGGCTGGCGGCGAAGGCGGGGGCCGACGTGGTCGTCGTCGACGGAATGGAAGGGGGGACGGGCGCATCCCCCGAGCTGCTTCAGGAACACACCGGCATCCCGACCCTCGCCGCGGTTTGCGAGGCGCGGGCCGCCCTGGAGGATGTTGGTCTTTTCGGCACCGTGCAGCTCGTGATCGCCGGCGGCCTCCGCCACGGCGCGGACTGCGCCAAGGCCCTCGCCCTGGGCGCTGACGCCTGCTATCTCGGCACCTCGCTCCTGATCGCGCTCAATTGCAACAAACCCCTCTACATCGACGACTACCACGCCATCGGCGCGGCTCCCTACGAATGTCACCATTGCCACACCGGGCGTTGTCCCGTGGGCATCGCGACCCAGGACCCCGAACTGGCGCGGCGACTCGAAATCGAGCCCGCCGCCGAACGCGTCGCCAATTTCCTTCACGCCCTTGACGCCGAGATCCAGATGCTCGCCCGCGCCTGCGGCAAGAGCGACGTGCACAACCTCGAGCCCGAGGACCTCCGCGCCCTCTCGCTCGAGGCATCCCTGATCACCGGCCTCCCCCTCGCCGGAACCAACCGCCCCTTCGCCGGCGGCCCAGGATGGAAAGCCGACACCTGACCGAGCCCCCCCCGGTCTCTCGCCACGCCAACTTCGTGTTGTACAACAATGCATAGAAAGATGTGTCGTGGCCGCGGGAGAATCACGGTCCAGACCCGTCGCGATGGCCGATCCGAGACCAAGTTCAAGAGTGGCGACAACAGGTTCCTTCCTCGAATGTTGAAAAAAGGCAACACATCACGGGTCGATACTTGACCTTTCCGAACCCCTCTGTTATTCACTAAACCTGGATACGGATTTGTCCAATCGAGTCGTGTGAATAGGAAAAGTTCATCCGGACCTTTCGCCGGGCCGGTCGTGCGCCCGCGAGAGGATCCTTGACGTGACTTGGCGTGGTTTGTTTCGATGCCGCGAGGGGTTTCGGGCCGCGATGCGGCGGGAACAGTCGAGGAAGACGGTCATGATGCGCCGCGGTTTGGGTTTGGTCGTGATGTTGTTGTTGATCCCAGGCCAGGCGTCGGCGGCTAACATCACCCTGACGTTCGACGAAGCGGCGCTCAAGAACGACAACAATGACCCGATCCTGAACTTTTATAATGGGGGCAAGACCTACCTCGGGATCGGCCCCGGTCCCAATTATGGGGTATCGTTCGTCGATGATAACGCCCGCGTTTTCACGCAGACCTCGCGCTTGATCGGGACGTTCACGAAGCCGGGGATCATGCAGCTTTACAGCGACACCGCGAGAGAAGGGCAAGGGATCTCGACCACGATGAACGTGTCGGGCGGGTTTGCCGGCACGATCGCCTTTGACTATGCCGCGATCGATTCCGCCGGAATGATTCAGATCTACAGCGGACTCAATGGGAAGGGAACGCTTCTGTCCACGGTGAAGCTTCCGGTCACATCGCCGGTTGACGGACCGGGGACGTTCGTCTCGGACTCGGCGACATTCTCGGGGGTCGCTCATTCGGCGGTCTTCAGTGGTGGCAACAAGCAGTTGGGCATCGACGATTTTCAATTCTCATCGGTCCCCGAACCGTCGTCTGGGTTGATGTTGTTGAGTGGGGTCTTGCTCTGCTCGGTCGCGGCCCATTCACGGTGGCGCTGGTCGCGCGGCCTCTAGGGTCTTCTTTTCTCGGATCGATCAACACCGGGTCTTCCGCGGCGATCGCCAGATGGCGACACGGGCAGGTTCACGTCCGCGGCCCACGACCGGACGTTCCCGCGATCGGTTCGGACCAAGCCAGG
>JAKBAP010000141.1:9491-11309 GCA_021808995.1 Planctomycetota bacterium
TCGGCAACAGGTAGAGAGATCTTCCATCCAGGGTTGGAGTTCGTGCCATGAGGCGAATTCACGGCGGTCCCGATCGCGCGGGGCTTGAGGGGTCGGGGTATCTTCCATCGGGCCGATCGAGACGGCGCGCTCGGCCCACGTTTTGCGAACCTCTTGAGCCGCGGAGGCTGTTGGCCTCGCTCGAGATCGTGAGCGGAGACTTGAGTTTCGTCGCGGGTCCAGGCATGGCCGATAATCTTTCGATCTCCGTGACTGGCTCGAGCGGAAGTTACATCATTTCCGACTCAGCCGAGCCGATCACCCTGGGCCGGGGGGCGATTCGTGCCGGCTGGAGGAACAATGGTCCCAACACGGCGACCGGACCGGTCGCATCGGTCAGCTCGATCGCGGCCGACACCAAGGACGGCAACGACACGGTCACCATCGCGTCGACCGAGGCACCCGTCGCATTGACGTTTACCAATCTCGCGGGCAACCTCGACACGGTGGTGATTGGCGCGGTCGCGAGCACCGGGATGCAAGGGGTGGCGGGCTCGGTCTCGATCGACAACGTGAATGGCGTGACCGCCCTGACGCTCGACGACTCCGCCGATACTCAGGGCCAGGCCGCCACGATCACCTCCACATCGATCACCGGGTTGGCCCCAGGCGCGATTGATTATGCCTCCGCCAGGCTCGACAGTCTCTCGGTCAACGGCGGCGAAGGGGGCAACACGTTCACCATCGCCAGCCTGCCGAGCGCCATCGTCACGCTGGGCACGGGTGTCTCGGCGGCGATCGATCCCAATCACGCGAATATCAACACCATCGTTGTCCAGAATACGACCGACCCGTCGAATCAGAACACGCTTGTGATCAACAGCCAAGGCCTGGACACGGTTGATCTGTCTGGCGGGACCGCGATCAAGGTGACGGGGACGACCAAGGTTCCCCACGCCGCCGACCCTCTCACGGTGAGCGCCTCGGGCCCCTCGAACGGCGTCACCCTCGTCAACAGCGCCTCCGGGAGTCTCAATGGGGCGGTCCTGCTTCAGGCCGCGCCTGGCTCGACGCGCCTCACGATCGACGATTCGGCCGACGCGACGGCACGCGTGGTGCTGGTCTCCGGTGGCGTGATTGCCGGGATCTTGCCCTCTCAGGTGAGCTACAATCCCGACGATCTCAGCTCGCTGACCCTGATCGGAGCGGGTCGGTTGGACACGCTGAACGTGAACGCGGGCAAGCGCGGCCCGGTTGCCGTCGTCGCCGGCGCGGGCTTGGGGTCGGGTACGATCACGATCGGTGGTTCGTCCCCCCTCGGGTATCAGAATATGGGGGGGGTAAATATCACGAACGCGGCCGACCAAGGCCTGATCGCTCAAAACACCAGCGTGGTCACCACCACGGGCGATACGCCCCTCGAGGGCAAGGCGTTTCCCTTCCTCGTCGCCTCGTTCGTTGATCAGGATGTGAACGCGAAGTCGAGCAACTTCACCGCCGTGATCAACTGGGGGGACGGATCGGCCTCGAGCGCGGGCTCGATCTCGGCACAGGGGACGGTGAACGGCTTGCCGTTATTCGACGTCTCGGCCAGCCATACCTATACCCAGGCCGGGACCTACTCGGTCGTGGTGACGATCACCGACACCGGCACAGGCGCTTCCCCCTCCGAGGTTGGCGGAATCCCGGTCACGATCACCGACCTGGGGGGATCGGCGCTGACGACGGGCTCGACGACTCAGGTGAATCTGGTCTCGAACGGCGCGTATCCCGCCGCCAACACCGACGCGAATCTGGTCAATCCCTGGGGCATCGCGTCGAACATATCGACGACGCCCC
>JAKBAP010000142.1 GCA_021808995.1 Planctomycetota bacterium
TCAACCCCCATAGTGTAACAACCCCGACCTCTTCCGAAAAAGATGAATCAGCCACAAAGCGCGAACACGTTCATTTGCTCGAACGCCAGGCCCGCGCTCGCGAAAAGACGCCTAATCCAGCGTCTCGAGATCCGGATCGGTCCCTTGGGTTAGGTCATGGGCGTCGCGATCGCGGCGATACCAGCTCCAGAGCAGCCTCAACACCGCGTGCTCGAAGAGTTCCTGTGAGCTGGCGAACTCATGATCGGTCGATTCGGGATTCTCGAGCAATGACCGGGTCGAATCGGTGACATACGCGTCCTTGGCCCGATCGCGGAGGTCGCTCACGAAGAGCGGAAAATTCTCCGCCGCCGAGTCCCGGAGCCGATCCCCCAAATACGCGTAATTCATGTGCGATTCGACCACCCGAAAGGCGATCCGAGGGTCGCGGCGAACGACGATTACCTCGCCCGTCGGGTCACGCGGGATGCGCGTCGCCCGGGCGCTCCGGTAGGTCGGCCGGGGCTTCATGAGCGCCAACGCCCGAAACCCCGAAACCACCGTTGAGGGCCATCGCGGCGGCCGGGTCTCGCGAAATTGGTCCTCGCTTGAGATCCGGCCGGCGCAGATCAATTCGATCCGGTCCCAGGGGACGTAGTGGGTTGGCTCGCCTCGAAGCCCTTCCACCCGAAAACCCTCCGAGAGGCAGGCTGCCCGATGGATGGTTCGGGCCGGGCTCAGGTCGGGATAGAGGTCGGCTCGCCACGCCTCGGCCGCGACGCCGCTCTTGTAGAGAAAATCCAGCAGTCGCCGCGCGACATCCCCGTCAACCAACCGTGGCCACGCCCCTGGTGCCTTCGCCAGCCACTGGACGGCGTCGGTGGGATGAACCCCAGCCGCCTCGCTCAGGCCGTCGCGCAGTCGCTGCGGATCGTCGATCGCGTCGAAGATCACGACACGATACTGGGCCGGCGGCTTGGGCATCGCGATGATCCTCTCAATCCCCTCAAAATCGACTTCACGTCCCAATCTACACACACCGGCCACGCTCGCCAAGAACCCCCCCAAATCTTCCCAGCCCACGACGGTTCCCGCGCTGGTCGGCTGGCGCTTGCTCGATCTTTTGCTATCCTCGTCATGGGCCGATGCACCCGGCACGACCCCCGTCGCCCGCCAGCGACGGCGGCAACCCTTACCTCGGAGCGCCTGCCCTTGCGTCAGATCGGAAAACTGCCCAAGGAGCTCGCGCCGGAGTTGTTCCACGACCACCTCCTCGCCATGGGCGTGAAATCGCGGATCGACCTCGAGCCCGACGGCCGCCCGATCTGGATCTATAACGAAGACCATGTCGAAACGGCCCGGCGGGAGCTGGCCCTGTATCTGGCGGATCCCGATAACCCCCGTTACCAGTCCGCCAAGACCGCCGCCCAGGCGGCCCGCCAGCGGGATCGAGCACTCGACAAGGCGTATCGGAAAAATGCTCGAGACGTCGCCGACCTCTGGACCGCCCCTCGCCTGCGTCAGCGCCCCCTGACCATGGCCCTGATCCTGATCTCGATCATGGTCTTCGTGCTCGAACAATCCAGCAAGGGGCGAGTGGTCATCGACGATCTCTCGATCACCGCCGACCGCTTCGACGAGCAAGGCGAGGAATTCGACGATGGCCTGGCCGGCATTCGCTCGGGTGAGTTCTGGCGGCTCGTCACGCCGATCTTCATCCACTTTGGACTGATGCACCTTTTCTTCAACATGTCGGCCATGAGCGTGCTCGGCACCCTGATCGAAACCCGGCGCGGGACTGGCCGCTTGCTCGTTCTGGTGCTGATCACGGCCCTCGTGTCGAACCTGGGGCAGTATTACTACATGGAGCGCATGCAGCCGGGCATGTACCACTTGTTCGGGGGCATGTCGGGAGTGCTCTATGGGCTCTTTGGCTATCTCTGGATGAAGACCCTCCACGAGCCGGAACAAGGTATGATCTTGCATCCCCAGAGCGTGATGTTCGGCATCGTCTGGCTCATTCTGTGCATGACGGGAGCATTTGGCGCGATCGCGAACGCGGCCCACGTGACGGGCCTGGCCGCCGGAGTCGTGCTGGGCATCTTGCGATTCTAGGGCCGGCCGCGCGACGCCGCGATCCGAGGAGCCAAGGACCATGAAAATCGGATTCGTTTCCGCGATCCTTCCGGACTTCACGCTTGAGCAGGTCGTCGAATTCGCCGCTTCCCGCGGGTTCGCGAGCGTCGAGCTCATGTGTTGGCCGCCCGGCTCGGCCGACCGCCGATACGCGGGGGTTTCCCATCTGGACGCGACCGACTTCAACCCGGCCGCGATCCGGAAGCTCCTCGCCCACCACAACGTCGAGATTTCCGGACTCGGCTATTACCCCAATATCCTCGCGGCCGATCGCGCGGCCGCCGGCTATCAGGAAAACCACCTTCGCAGGGTGATCGACGCCGCGGCCGCCCTCGAGGTCGGGGTCGTCAACACCTTCGTTGGCCGCGACCACGCCCTGTCGGTCGATGCCAATTGGCCTCGGTTTCTCGAGGTCTGGCGGCCTTTGCTCGACCATGCCGAGACCCGTAACGTCAAGATCGCGATCGAAAACTGCCCCATGCTCTTCTCGGCCGATGAATGGCCAGGCGGCAAGAATCTGGCCACCACCCCAGCCATCTGGAGGAGGATGTTCGCCGAGATGCCCAGCCCCAACTTTGGCCTCAATCTCGACCCTTCGCACTTGATCTGGCAGCAAATCGACTACGTCGCCCCATTGGCCGAGTTCAAGGATCGCCTCTTCCACATCCATGCCAAGGACGCCCGCGTCGAACACGCGGCCTTGAACGAGCATGGCGTCCTGTCTTACCCCAAGCTCTGGCATACCCCCAAAATCCCCGGCCAAGGAGGCGTGAATTGGGGCGCGTTCATGGGGGCGCTCCACGATGCCGGATACACCGGCCACGTCGCCATCGAGGTCGAGGACCGCGCCTTCGAGCGTTCGCTCGAGACCCGTCAGGACGCCCTCGACATCAGCCGCCGCTACCTGCTCCAGTTCATGCGAGGCTTGCCTTGATCACCCAGACGCAATCCCCGATCGACCTCTCCGTGCTGATCCCCGTCTATAACGAGGTCGAAAACGTCGAGCCGCTCCACGCCGAGCTCGATCTCGTCCTGCGAGCCTCCCCCTGGCGCTATGAGCTCATCTTCGTGGACGACGGCTCGACCGACGGAACTCACCAAAAACTCGCCGCGATCCAGGCCCGCGACCCCGAGCACGCGCGATTAGTCCTGTTACGGCGCAACTGCGGCCAGACGGCCGCGCTCTCCGCGGCCCTTGATCAAGCGCGGGGCGCGATTCTGATCCCCATCGACGGCGACCGTCAAAACGACCCCGCCGACATCCCCCAACTGATCGCCGAGCTCGAGCGCGGACACGACGTCGTCTCCGGCTGGCGCAAGGACCGTCACGACGCCTTCGTCACCCGCAAGATCCCCTCCTGGATCGCCAATCGCCTGGTCGCCCGCCTCTCCGGCGTCCCCCTCCATGATTTCGGCTGCACACTCAAGGCCTATCGCCGCCGAGTCCTGGAGGGGGTCAGGCTCTACGGCGAGATGCACCGGTTCATCCCAATCTTCGCCGCCTGGCAGGGCGCAAGGGTCGCCGAGTTAGTCGTCAACCACCGCCCGCGCACCGCCGGCCGAACCAAATACGGCCTGGGCAGGACGTTCAACGTGGTGCTCGACCTGATCTTGATCCGGTTCCTTCAGCGCTACTCTCAGCGCCCCCTGCACTTTTTCGGCCGATTCGGCCTCTGGTCGTTCGGGCTGGGCGTCATGTCGTTTGTCGCGATGCTCTACTTCAAGTATCTCTTTCCCTGGCCGGCCCTGTTTTGGGACGCATCGCTCAAAGCCAAGCCTTTTGTTGAGACCCCACTGCCGTCGTTGACCGTCATGTTCTTCCTGGCCGGCGGCATGAGCATCCTCATGGGCATCCAGGCCGAAGTCGTAATGCGCACCTATTACGAATCACAGGCCAAGACGACCTATCTCCTGAGCGAAGTCCGAACAGGGGCGGATTCCGAGCTGAAGTAGCGTGGGTCGAACCGCGGTACCCCGCGGTGAGGCCCACCAAGGGGCTAATGTGGGCATGTTGAGGACAACGACGATGTCCGAGTATCGGCGTTACCATTTTCGAAGCCTGGTCGACCGAGGATCTCAAGCGGCGGAAAGGTCGGGAGTAGACACACGAGTCGTCTTGGTGGGCCTCGCTACGCTCGACCCACCCTACTTGCCCTAGCGCACTCCTGGGGTGAAGACTGGACCGATTGGCGGCGATTGGAAATTCCGCCTGGGGACGGGCAGGGCGTCTGGGCCGGAACCTCGAAAGATCGCGTGTGGCGAGGGCTCGGCCGAATCGGCACGGGTGGCGATGTCCATGATCTGGAGCGTCAGCTCCGAGAGCCCATCGAGCCCCTCCGGCGTCACCCAGGCGTAAACCCGCCCCTGGCGTCCCACATAGACAGCGCTCTTGGGAACATCGCGGCGACAGCCTATCTGGAGCCAGCCAGCGCCCGGAACACCCTGGCTCGTCCCCAGGACCGCCGCGCGATAAAGCGCCCGCATCTGGCGGATCTTGTCGGGGTCCGTGATCGTCCCCACACTCCAGGTGCCCGTGATATTGCGCGTCGCGCCCAAACCCAGCGTGGTCGTATTAAAGGTTGAATTACCAAAGGGAACCGACAACGAACTACTCCCGCCGTCCGTCACCTGCACGGAACCCTGCCCCGCCACGGCCAAATAGGGAAGATATCCCGGGTTGTCCGCGATCATCGCCAGGTTGTCGATCACCTGCTGGTATTGCAAGTCGGGCAGAGTGCTCGTCGCGCGCCTGATGGAATAGCGAAGCTGATCCTTCATGCAGCCCGGCACAATCAGCACGATCGTCGCCACCATCGCCAGGGCGAATCGCAAGCGCTTGATCCCCGCGGGGTCGCGTCGCATTATCGGGCCTCCTGCCTTGTCACATCCCACTGGCAATCCTGCGCCAAATCGGGATCAATTCCACGATGTGATCGGGCTAATTGGCTGCCATACTTAACTAGGCGACTGGTCCTTGGCCCCCATTTTTTTGGTTTCAAGCACGATTCGCCGGTTGTACGGCCCTCGCGGGATCCGCGAGTCACACCCGTGAACGTTTAATAAGGCATCGGCTCGGATTCGTCTTGGTGCTGCACATTGGGTGATCGCTCTGGTAACCTGAACCTGGGGTTCGGATGTCACGGGAGGATTTGAGGCATGAGACGCGTCGTTGTCGCGGCGGTGATCGTGTTGTGGGGGGCAACGGCGTGGGCCTGGGGCCAGGGTGCCAAGGAACCGGCGTCGGAGTGGTTGGAGAAGGCCCGTCGCTTGCTGGCGAACGGCCGATACGCCGAGGCGGTCGAGGAATTCACCGCCGCGGAGGCCGAGGCGGCCAAGGCCAAGGGGGGCCTGACCCCGGCGCTCAAGACGGCGATCGCGCTGGCCCTGAGCGACTGCCATGCGAGCCAGGGCGAATACGCCCAGGCCGAGGCTCGGCTCAAGAAAGCGGCCGACGACGACCCCAAGGACCCCGAGCCCCGTGCTCGCCATGCCGAGCTCTTGCTTGAACGGGGAGATTGGACCGCCGCCGAGACCCTCATGCGAGAGGCCGAGCGGCTCGCCCCCGACAATCTCCGCGCGCGCTGGGTCGAGGCTCGCCTGCATGAGCTCCGCGGCGAGCGAGAGAAGGCCCTCCCCGCCTGGAAATGGTTCATCGAGCGTTACAACGAGAAAAAACCCGAAATCAGCGCCAATGCCGAGAATCTTTTACTCGTCGGCCAGGCCGCCGAACGCTATTACCGAGCGACCGCTCGCGGCGAGGAGCTCGGAGAGGCGCTCAACGATGTCATCAACGAAATCTACGAATCCGCCATCCGTGTCGATCCCAATTGCTGGCGAGCGCCCTGGCTCGAGGGAAGGCTCTTTCTCTCCGGCACCAACGAGCGGGCCGCCACCCGCGAGCTCGCCCGTGCCCAGCAAATCAACCCCCTGGCCCCGGAAATCCTCGTCACCCTGGGCGAGGCCGACCTCCAGGGCTATAAGCTCGCCGCTGGCCGGACCAAGGCCGAGCGCGCCCTCGAAATCAACCCCCGATACGCTCCCGCGAACGTCCTTCTAGCCGACCTCAATATCTCGGACGAGCGCTTTGTCGACGCCGACAAGGCCGCGCGCAAGGCCGTCGCTGAAAACCCCCGCGACGAAGCCGCCCTCGCCCGCCTCGCCGCCTGCCGGCGACTCCTGGTCGACCCCCTGGGCGCGGAGACCGCCGAGGTCGCCGCCCTCGCCGCCAACCCCAGGCCCGCCGTCTTTTACTTCTGGCTCGGCGAACGACTCGCCGACCGCCGCAAATACCACTCCGCCGAACGCGCTTTCCTGCTCTCGCTCGTCGCCGACCCCGGTCGCGCTGATGCCTCCATCGGGCTCGGAATGCTCTATATGCAGGTCGGACGCGAAACCGAGGCCAGGGACCTCTTCGACGCCGCCTTCCAGGCCGACCCCTTCAACGTCAGGGCCCTCAATATGATGAAGGTCCTCAAGCACATGGCCTCTTACACCCCCATCTTGAGCCCCCATTATTCCGTGCTCGTCGATCCGACCCAGGATCAGCTCCTGGGCAAGTATATGTCCCGGTATCTGGAATCGATCTATCCCACCCTCACCAAACGCTTTGGCTACGCCCCTCCAGGCCGCACCCAGATCGAGATCCTAATCTCGCACCAGTGGTTCAGCGGCCGAACCGTGGGCCTTCCCTTTGTTCCCACCGTAGGCGCATGCACGGGACGGGTCGTCGCCCTGGCGAGCCCGCGCGCGACCCGGGTCCCCTTTAACTGGGCCCGCGTGCTGACCCACGAGCTCACCCACGTCATCACTCTCCAGCAGACCGAGTTCAACATCCCCCACTGGTATACCGAGGCGCTCGCCGTCGAAAGCGAGGGCTATCCCAGGCCCCAGGAATGGAACCGGCTCTTGCTCGAGCGCGTCCCCGCCCGATCCAAGCTGCTCAACCTCGACACCGTCAACCTGGGCTTCATCAGGCCCAAGGAACCCGACGACCGCCAGATGGCCTATTGCCAGTCGCAGCTTTATGCCCAATATATGCTTAAGCGATTCGGCGAGCGGGCCCTGATCGACATGCTGGCGGCTTACCGGCGGGGGCTCACCACCGATCGCGCGATCGCCGATTGTTTCGGCGTCGACAAGCCCAATTTCGAGAAGGGCTATCTCGCCTTTCTCGACCAGGTGGTGAAGACGATTCGCACCCGAACCTCGCAAGAAGAGCCGATCAAGTTTTCCCAGCTCGAGCGAGCGGTCAAGGAAAAGCCCGACGACCCCGATTTGAACGCGAAAATGGCTTATGAACACTACGCCCGCCGTGACTTCAAGGAGGCCCGGCCGTTCGCGGACAGGGCGCTCAAGCTCAAGCCTCATCACCCGTTGGCGAGCTACGTGAAGGCGCGGCTCTTGCTTACGATCGGCGACGACACGGCCGCCCTTGAGGTCCTGGAGCCCGCCCTGGACCCCAAGCGGCCCAACGAGCGAGTGGTCGACTTGCTGGCCGAGCTCAAGATGAAAGCCGGCGCGCTGGACGAGGCCGAGCGGTTGTACGAGCTCGCGCGTAAGGACGACCCCTACCACACCAAGTGGATCGCCGGCTTGGCGCGGGTGCATTTGCGGCAAAAGAAGACCGAGGCGTTCCTGAACGACCTGGCGATGATCGCGGCCAACGACGCCGACGATGTTTCGGTTCGAAAGGCCCTCGCCGAGCGCCATCTGGCGCTTGGCCACGCGGCCGAGAGCGAGAAATGGGGTCGGGAATGCCTCTACATCGACGTCCAGGACCCCTCCTCGCACCTGGTGTTGGCCAACGCCCTCGCGGCCGGCAAAAGGCCCGCCGAAGCGATCGAGGAATACGAAACGGCGATCGAGCTCAAGGTCAAACGACCCGACGACGTCCGGGTGAAGCTCGCCAAGGCACTCTGGGATTCCGGCGACCACGCCCGCGCCCGGGCGACCTTGGACGGCGTTCTCAAAACCGACCCCGACCACCCCGAGGGGAAGAAGCTCAAGGCTGAATTCAACGGCCCAGGCGCGACCCTCTAACCATTCCCTGTTGAAACCGAAGGCTCCCCACCAACCCGAATCGCGAGGAAGAATCACGGATCAAGAGGTGTCGGCGATCGGCGATCGCCCACAAGTGGGCTACTAAAGCCCGAGGAAGAAAACGGGCGCGATCGCCAGTAGCGCGGTGCCGGCCTGCAAGGCTAGGACCTGGACGGCCAGTCGCGGAGAGCGCCGGGGATAAATCATCGCGAAGAACGCCACGATCGGAACCTGGAACACCATGAGCAATTGAAACAGATGGGCGGCCGCTCCTTCATCCCCCCGCCCGCCGACGCCGAACAGGGCGACGTGAAAGAGCACCGTCATGAGCGCCGCCAACGACATCGCCACAGGAAGAAAGGCGCTCGGTTTTCTCAAGATCGCCAGCATCTTCATCCCGAATTCTCCAGAGTAAGTTCCGAATCAAAACTCACGAACTCCGTCATGAACGGAATCGTAAAACGCTTTGCCATGCAAAGCAAGAGGATTCTCGAATGTTGCTCGATCGGTGACGAGGCTCAGGAATCGCGAGCCGGGCTTCATGCAAGCAAGGTTGTGGGGATGTTGGCGGGGAGCGCCCGAAGGTCCGCCCGATTTTTCGATCATGGTGCTGATCGTGGCGAGTGGCGGCGTCGAGGAAACCCTCTGTGTCCGGTCGCGTCCCGACCTCCTTGTGGCGCGGTTACACAAGTCGGCTCAACGGCTTTATCATCCGCTCACTTTACTTTTCCCAGCGTCTGGTGTATGGTTCAGGCGTCATGGGCGTGCTCACGGCGGGCGCGTTCGGATTGGCCAAGAATCGGCCCCACTTCGTGAATTGTCACGGAGGAGGGGTTTTTTGTTGCGCTATGCTCGGAAATCACGTGGCCTCAAGGCCGGACGGTCGTCGATGACAATTCCGCGTCTTTCGTGCCTCGGGCTTCGCTCGGACGAAACCCGGCGACTGGCGGTGGGATCGCCCGATGGGTTTGTGGAAGTCGGATGATCCGTCTTTTCTGACTCATCGAACCTGGGCTTCGGTCTCGAATTGGCGATTATCGGTTCCCAGGGATCAACAATCGAATCGCGAGGGGTGGTCCTTGCCTCTGATTTTCACGCCACGGGCGGACTCATGGCTGCGCCGAGGGATCGTCGGGGGTTTCCTGTCGACCGTTCTAGGGTTGGCTGGCGTTTACTATTACGCGCCGCCGGAATATACCCGCGTCGGCTATGCCCCGCCCCAGCCTGTTCCCTACTCGCATGAGCTCCACGCGGGCCGACTGGGGTTATCGTGCCTCTATTGCCACACTGGCGTGGAGGAATCCTCGGTTGCCAAGGTCCCTCCCACCCAGACCTGCATGAATTGCCACCAATCCATCAAGCCCGACAGTCCCCTTCTGGAGCCGGTCCGGGTCAGTTGGCTCAGTGGCGATCCCATCCCCTGGGTCCGTGTCCATCGGGTGCCGGATTATGTCTATTTCAACCATGCTGTTCATGTCGCTCGTGGGGTGGGCTGTGTTACCTGCCATGGCAAGGTTAACGAAATGCCCGTCGTCGTCCACGATCAAACGCTCAGCATGGGGTGGTGTCTCGATTGCCATCGCCATCCCGAGAAATCGTTGAGACCTCCCGACCAGGCGACCAATTTTACCTGGCAGCCTCCTCATGGGCGATCCCAGCGCGATTATGGTCTGGAGCTTAAGGAGCAGTCTCGGATACGACCTCCTGAGAACTGCGCGGGGTGCCACCGATGAATCCGAATTCGTTGCCGATCCTTGGCCAGGAGCCGTCACAGCCGGAGCCACCTGTTGTTGGCAAGGCTTACTGGCGGAGCCTGGACGAGCTGGCGGATACGCCGGCGTTTCGGGAGTGGGTCCACGAGCGTTTTCCCCGCTCGATGCGCGAGCTTCTGGACGACGGGGTCGACCGGAGGCGGTTCTTGCATTTGATGGCGGCGTCACTTGGCCTTGCCGGGTTGAGTGGCTGTCGGCGAGAGGAATCGAGGATCCTCCCTTACACGAAGCCTCCGGAGGAGGTCGTGCCGGGTCTGCCCAATTATTACGCCACGGCCATGCCCCGGCCTGGCTCGGCGGTCGCCGTGCTTGTCGAGAGCCACGAGGGGCGGCCGACCAAGGTCGAGGGCAACCCCAAGCACCCGGCCAGCGCGGGGGCCAGCGACGTCTTCGCCCAGGCGTCGATTCTTGATCTTTACGATCCGGACCGTTCCAGTCCGGTGCTGAAGGGGGGCGAGGCGTCGACCTGGCAGGCCTATGATGCCTTCGCCGCCGACCATTTCGCCGCCATTCGCCGTCAAAAGGGGCACGGTCTTCATATCTTGACCGAGAATGTCGCCTCGCCCTCGCTCGATCGCCTCCGCGAGCGAGCGCGAAAGGCCATGCCTCAGGCCGTCTGGCACGTGCACGAGGCGATCGACCACGCCAACGCCCGGGCCGGCGCGGGCATCGCGCTTGGAAAGCCGCTCGTCCCGCGCGCTCGGTTCGATCACGCCTCGATCGTGCTGGCCTTGGACTGCGATTTCCTGGGCCTCGACGAGGATGGCGGTCGTCATCTGCAAGAGTTCGCGCGGGCCCGTCGCCAGGTGACCCCAGCGAACGCCATGAATCGGCTCTACGTCGTCGAGAGTCGGTTCTCGCTCACTGGCGGAATGGCCGACCACCGTCTGCGGATCGCCGCGAGCCAGGTCCAGGATTACACGATCTCCCTGGCCCGGGCTCTCTTCGCCGGCTCTACCGTGGGCCAGCCGCTGGCGCTCGTGCTTGAGAAACATCCGATCGAGCCACAAGGTTCAGGAGATTGGGGCCCCTGGATCGACGAGGTGGTCGCCGATCTGAAGGCGCGTCGTGGCCAGTCCGTAATCCTTGTCGGCCGCCGTCAGCCACCGCTCGTCCATGCCTTGGCCCATGCGATGAACGAGCTTCTTGGCAACCTCGGGAAAACCGTCGAGCTTCGGCCCGCGATGTCGTTCGCCGGCGCGGGGACGCTCCAGGATCTGGCCCTGGCGATCCGCAAGGGTCAGGTCGAGACCCTGGTCGTCCTGGGAGGCAACCCGGTTCATGACGCGCCCGT
>JAKBAP010000143.1 GCA_021808995.1 Planctomycetota bacterium
CCAACGCCGGTGGGCGCTATCGCAGGCCGTATGTCGTGGTCTGGGTCGAGGACGCGGAAGGGAAATCGGTGCGGACGCTGATCTTGTGGGTGTCACAGGGGGGTCCAGGCCCGTTTCGCTGGCTTCCCGACCTCAAGCGTTGGTACAAGGGGGACCAGACGCGGAAAAAGAATAAACAAAAGGACATCTTTTTCACGGTCGCCCGCCCCACGCGTCCGGCTGGGAAGTACAAGGTGGTCTGGGACGGCAAGAACGACGCGGGCGAGGTCTTGCCCAAGGGGGCGTACACGATCTCGATCGAGGCCGCGCGCGAGCACGGCACCTACCAATGCATCCGCAAGCTGGTGACCCTCGCGGACCAGCCATTTTCCGAGGTTCTCAAGGGGAATGTCGAGATCAAGTCCGCCACCATCGACTACCGACGACGCGACGCCCGAAAATGAACCGAGGGCAACCGCCGGCGGGCGATCATCCGGCGTGGCGCGGGCGATGAATCTCAAGCTCGCGCGGATGATTCGCTGGCTTCATATTTATATCTCGATGCTCGGGCTGGCGATCGTGCTTTTTTTCAGCGTGACGGGGATCACGCTCAATCATCCAGGATGGTTCGAGGGTGATGTCGAGCGTCGCCGGGAGTTCGAGGGAAGCATGGACCCGAGCTGGCTGGGGACGGGCGCTGGCGATGGCGTGGCTCGGCTTGAGATCGTTGAGCGATTACGGGGATCGCACGGGATCAAGGGGGCACTCGCGGAGTTTCGGGTCGAGGAGGGAGAGTGCGTGGTCGTTTTCAAGGGGCCAGGCTACGCGGCCGACGCGCTCATCGATCGGTCGACCGGTCATTACACGATGGCCGAGACCTCGCACGGTCTGGTCGCGGTCTTGAACGACCTGCACAAGGGGCGTGACGCGGGTCCGACGTGGTCGCTGGTGATCGACGTCTCGGCCGTGCTGATGACGGTGATCTCGCTCTCGGGCCTCTTGCTGATCTTTTATCTCAAGCTCAGGCGCAAGCCCGGTCTCGTGACCGCGATCGTCGGGACCTTGATCGCCCTCGCGCTTTACGCGCTAGGATCTTCATGAGGGGGACGACCTGGGATCGAAGGGTGATCATCCTGTTTCTCGCGCTCGCGGCGGCGGCGAGCGTGCTTTTTCCCTGGCTCTTGATGGCGACCTCAGCCGATGACATGGAAGCGAGCGAATCACCGCTCGTCATGGCCGCCGCCCGTCAGCTTTCCGCGCCCGGGGCGCTCTACGGGGCCTACGCGAGGGGCCATCACCTGGTTTTGATCCACGCGCCCTTATATTACCGATTGACGGCGGCCGTTGCGTGGGTTGTCAACGGGTTTTGGGGCGACGCGCTGGGGTCGACGCTGGTCGTGGGGCGGAGTCTCTCGGGGCTGGGCTTCGCGGGGATTCTGGTGGGGCTCTATCGGCTCGCGCGGCTTGACGGCGCGGGTCGATTGGCTGGGATCGCGTCGGCGCTTTTTTTCGCGGCCGCGCCGATTCAGGGGGGGCTTGCGTTCGAGGTTCGGCCCGACATGTTCGGCTCGGCTCTGGTGTTTCTTGGGCTTTCACTGGGTCTTGAGGGGGGAGTTCGGGGCTCGACCGGTCGATCGCGGGTCGAGGTCGGGTTCGCGATCCTGGGGCTGGCCGTCTGCGTGAAACAGCAAAATCTGGTGGTCGTGGTCGCGGCGGCGACGGGCCTGGCCGTGATCGGGCGCGAATTCCGGCGGCGGGCGGCGGTGGGGCTCGCGACCGCGATCGGGTTGGTTGCCTTGATCCTGGGCGTTGAAGAGTGGCTTTCGGGGGGATTGATGTCGCGGTCGATCGTGGTCGCGGCGGCGAGCGTGGGGCGAGTCCACCCCGCGACCTGGTGGATGTCGGTCAATTTGCTGCTCGCGATGGTCTGGAAAAACGTGGGGCCGATCCTGATCACGACAGCGCTCGCGCTCGGCGTTTCCCGCGCGCGAGATCGGATGGTTGGCCGGTTCGCGGGGGGATTGGTCATCGTGCTCTCGGTACTGGCCTGGCTTCAGATGGGCTCCGCGAGCACGGCCCGGGGGGGGTTGCTGGCGCTGGGGCTGGTTGGTCTTCTGGTCTTGTTGCCGATCCTCTCACGCCGCGACGGGGTGTGTTCACGGGCGGGAGTCCTGGATCAGGTGGTAATGGGGTTATTGGTGGTCGAGCTGGTCTTGGTGGCGGCGCTCGCGCGGGCGTCAACAGGTGCGTGGTACAATTATGCAATCACATCGGATGGGCTCGCCTGCGTGCTGGCGGGTCGATTGGCGGGGCGTCTGTTGGAGTCTGGGACCCGGCGGGGAGGGATCGCGCTTTTGGCGGCGGGGACGGCGGCGTTCGCGTTCGCGATCACGGATGTGCGCGCGGTCCGAGCCAGGCGAGCGGCCGAGCGAGACGCGTCGGCGCGGGTGGTCGAGCGCGTGGGTCGGCCGGCCTCCGAGCTCTATTTCGCCGATCGGCCAGGGGATAACCGCGTGTTTGGTGCTCGGGAACTGGTCTTCGATCCCTGGTTGATCTCGGTTTTCGAGGCCCAGGGCCTGGCCGAGCCGCGGAGCGAATGGCTCGCGCGGGCGCTTGAGCGGGGACCGATCACGGTCGTCGCGGTCGCGGGCGAGCGGACCTCCCTGGAGGGGTTGGCCCGCGACTTGCCGGGCATGGGTTATCGCGTGACCGATCGGGTGGGGATCTACCGGGTCTGGCGGAGATAGCGTGTACGATACGAGCCCTTTCGGCGAAGGTCGGGCCATGTTACAGTCGTAGGCGACTCGCCGGCACGTCCCGACCGACAAACGATTGAAACCGCGATGATTCCAACCCACGTTGATTATGATTCACGCTCCCGCTCCCGGCGTTTCGCTTGGCGCGCGTGGTTTCCGATGCTGTTCGCGCTGGCCCTTGGACTGGCGGGAGGGGGATCGGGTGCCGACGCGCGGGCTCAGGAATCGATGCAGCCCGAGGACGAGCGGATCCAGATCCTGACCGACCCCGAATCGGTCAAGAAAAAGGTCACGAAGGACAAGAACCGCCCCGCGTTCGAGTTTTACCGTTCGAAGGTCGCGCCGTTTGATGTCTTGCCATACGTCAAGCAAAATCACTGGTCGACGATCGCGGTTGAGATGCAGGCCAACGAGGTGGATTACGTGGGGATGTTGCGGACGGCGTCGAATCCTCTCCGCGACATGCCAAACTCGATTGATTTTCGCCGTGAGGCGCGACTCCTGGCCGGGCGTAGGGGTCGGCTGGTGTTTCAGGCGATTCTGAGCGAGGTTCCCAAGGAATGGCCCCTGGACCTGGCGCGGCCCGATTCGCCGCGATACGACTCGTCGTGGCAGGCGAATCTGTTGCGGTTGCCCCGGCATCAGATGCTGGTGGTGGTGCTTTCGAAGGATTCGGCCAACCAATACGCGGCCTGGAATCGGATGGGGGCGATCGTGCCTGAGTCGGCGGACTCGAGCTCGGTCGACATTGACAAGATTCGCTATTATCGCCTGGTGATCCCGACCGAGCTCGACAGCCTGTTTCTGGCCCCGCACCCGCTGACGTGGAGCACGATCAGCCACGTGGTCTGGGATGGGATTTCACCGGATCTTCTGAGCGTGGCCCAGCAGCAGGCAATGCTCGACTGGATCCACTGGGGGGGGCAGCTCATCCTGCCGGGGGGGGCGGGCCAATCGTTCGCGCTTTTCCAGGAGAGTTTCCTGGGCCCTTATCTGCCGGCCGATTCGACGGGTGAGACGATCAAGCTCGGTCCGGCCGAACTGGACGCATTGTCGAAGGCGTATCGCCCTCCCTTGCACGCCGGCGAGGTCGAGCGCCAGGCTCAGGATCTGGCCCAGGGAATCGAGTCTCGGATCGGTTACTACGCGACCGGGTACGACGCGCCGGCCCCGATCGTGCCGGAGCCCAAGCGCGAGGTCTATTTCGTGGGGATGCGTCCGCGGGAAGGGTCGAGCGAGATCACGATCGGCGATGGAAGCAAGCGCGTGGTCGCGATCGAGCGGCGAGTGGGTCGTGGGCGGATCACGATGCTCGCGCTTGACCCGAGCGATCCAGCGATCGTGGCGTGGAAGGGGCTTGATACGTTCGTGCGGCGGGTTGTCTTGCGTCGGCCGGAGGAGCCGGTAGTCATGGGTGGGGGCTTTGACGGGTCCACGGTCCGTCCGCCCCAGCGCGGGTTGCTCTCGTCGCAGGAGCTTAGCTGGTTCCGAATCGCCAGCCGCGACCTCGGGCGTGAACTCGTGGACGGGTCGCCCCGAAAGGGGGAGATCCCCTCGGAGATGGGCGCGGGCATCGTGGCCAACAACGAGCAACAGATGTTGTTCGGCCTCGAGCAATCGCCCGCGGTCGCCGATTGGCTCGATGACAGCCGCTTTCCCCTCTTGTGTCGCGAGGTTCTCGAGGGGGCGTCGGGGATCATGATTCCGAGCGCGTCGTTCGTGTCGCGGATCGTGATCGCCTATTTGATCGCGGTGATTCCGATCAACTGGCTGATCTGCCGGGTGGTCTTCAGGCGTAAGGAATGGACCTGGGCCCTGGTGCCGGTGGTGGCGCTCGGGTTCGCGATCACGGTTGAGCGGGTCGCCGCGCGGAACCTGGGCTTTGACACGGCGGCGGACGAGATTGATCTTCTCGAGCTCGAGGGGGATTATCCCCGGGGGCACCTGACCCGCGTGGGGTCGCTCTACAGCGGCGGCCGGACGGAGTTTTCGCTCGCGTTTCCCGACGACCCGACGGCCCTGGCGTTACCAATGAACATGGGTCGATCGATCCGCGGCGAGGACGTGGCGCGGTCGAGCTGGCTGTCGTACCCGGTGCCGACGCTGGTCGATCTGGGAGTTCAGCCGCGGAGCCAGTCGATGTATCGCGCTGAGCAGATGACGCCGCTGGCCGGCGGGGTCAGGCTCGAGGGTGAGGGTCGATCGCGAGTAGTGAAAAACGAGACCAACCTTGAGCTGCGGGACGCGGTCCTGGTCGAGCACCTGGGGCGTGATTCCCGGATCGAGACCTGGCTCGGGGTGATCGCGGCGGGGTCGGAGGCGCGGGTGGAGGGGGGACCAGAGCACACCGAACGGGTCGCGTCCGCCGGGGGGTTCGAGCCACCGCGAGCGCTTTTGGATGAGCTGGCGACCGCCTACGAACCACGCGAGGAAAACCGAGGGGAGGTCCGCCTAGTGGCCTGGACACCGGGGTCAGCGCGTGGCGAGGTGATCGAGCCGGCGGTCGACCGTCATCGCGGGTTCACGCTGGTGGTCGTCCACCTCAAGCGGCCCGCTCCCCCGCGGGCCGACGATCCGCGGTATGATCTGCTCGCACGGCCCCAGGTGCCGCGGCTTGAGCCGACAACCCCGACCCCAGAGCCGCCGAACCCATACCGAGCCAACATGCGAAGTTCATTCATGCCGCCACCGTCGAACGCGACTCAAGCCCAGGAGAAAACCGAGGAACCATGATCGAGGTCGTCAATTTCACCAAGCGCTATGGCGACTTCCTCGCGGTCGACGATCTCTCGTTCACGATCGGCAAGGGGGAGATTTTCGGCTTCATCGGCCCCAACGGAGCCGGTAAAAGCACGACGATTCGCTTTCTGGCGACGCTCTTGCGGCCGACCTCCGGCGAGGGCCGGGTCGCCGGCCATTCGGTCACGGGCGACCCCATGGCCGTCCGGAGGGTGATCGGGTTCATGCCCGACGACTTCGGCGTCTATGATGGCATGAAAGTCTGGGAATTCTTGGATTTCTTCGCGGTCGCCTACGAGATCCCCCGCGCCTTTCGCAAGAAGATCATCGGCGAGGTCCTTGAGCTCTTGGATCTCACGTCCAAGCGCGACGATTACGTGAGCGGGCTTTCCAAGGGGATGAAACAGCGGCTCTGCCTGGCCAAGACGCTGGTCCACGACCCGCCTGTCTTGATCCTGGACGAGCCGGCGTCGGGGCTCGACCCCCGGGCGCGGCTTGAGATGAAGGCGCTCCTGAACGAGCTCAAGCAGATGGGCAAGACGATCTTGATCTCGAGCCACATCCTGTCGGAACTCGCGGATTTCTGCACCTCGATCGGGGTGATCGAGCGGGGAAAACTCCTGGCCGCCGGTTCGATTGGAGAGATCCAACAGCGCATCCGAGCCTATCGGGTGCTCAAGGTTCGCGTCCTGGGCGAGGACACGACGCGAGCGAAAGAGGTCATGAGCAACGACCCGTCGGTTCGCCAGATCGAGTCGTTCGACCACACCGTAACCGCGGAGTTCGTGGGGCGCGACCAGGACATGGCCCGGCTGCTGGAACGACTGATCCAATCGGGGATCTCGGTACAGTCATTCGCCGAGGAACCGCTCTCGCTCGAGGAGGTTTTCATGATGATCACCCAGGGAGTCGTGGGCTAAAGGCCGGGGCCGGCCCATGGGGAGACGAGGACGCGATGCGACTCTTTGACAACCCCGTCTTGACGCGCGAGCTCTTGACGACGCTTCGTTCGCCACGCGCGTTCGTGCTTCAGATGCTCTACATCGCGGCCCTGGGGGCGATCGTCTATTTCGCGTGGCCCGCGGAGAGCGAGGGGCTCCGCCAGGTGAGCCCCAGCGTGGCGCGCGGGCTCTTCGATATCTTTTTCCTGGGGCAATTCTTCCTGGTCGCGCTCATGGCCCCGGCGTTCGCCGCGGGGGGGATCTCGGGCGAAAAAGAGCGAAAAACCTACGAGCTGTTACTCGCGTCTCCCTTAAGCCCAGGCGCGATTCTGTTTGGCAAGTTGGCAAGCGCCCTCGCGTATCTGGTGATCCTGATCGTCTCCAGCCTGCCGCTCATGATTCTGTGTTATCTGTTGGGGGGGCTGTTGCTCTCGGAAATCATCCGGGCCTATCTGGTGTTGATCCTGGCGGCGGGGACCTTTGGGCTACTCTCCACGGCCTGTTCGAGCTTTTTTCGCCGCACCAGCTCGGCGCTCGTCGTCAGCTATCTGGTGATCCTCCCCCTGGCGGTGATGTGCGTGGTCCTGACCCGGACGGACGCCCCCTCGGTTCGCGAGTTCGTGTCGATCGCGGTGCTCCCTCCCTGGTGCCTGGCGGCGTGGGTGGTCCTGGCGATCCTGGTCAATCGCCGCCTGCTCCATCCGCCTGACGTCGGCAGCGAGGGCAAGGACGTCATCGATGAAGAGGAAGAGATGAAATACGCCATCGGAGTCGTCATCGATCGCGATTTGTTTCCCGACAAACTCTTCGCCCCCGCCAAGCGAACCGACCTCATGCCCGACGGCGCGAACCCCGTTCTGGACAAGGAACTCCGCAGCGAGATCTTCAGCCAGGGGACGCTGATGCTCCGCGTGGTGATCCAGGTGAGCATGCTTTTATCGATCCCGCTCATGGCGGGGCTCTTGTTTCTACGCTCGGACAAGGCCGGATACTACGTGGCCTATGTCTTGACCTTCAACATGCTAGTCGGGCCGGTGTTTTCGTCCGGCAGCATCACGCAGGAGCGTGAACGGCAGACAATGAGCCTGCTGTTAACGACTCTGTTACGCCCGGTCGGGATCGTCGCGGCCAAGCTCATCGCCGCGCTTCGCGTCTCGACGGTCTTGACCTTCTTGCTCACCGAGCAAATCGTGCTCGCTTATGTGATGCTCGGGGAGCTCCGCGCGCGACTCTGGACCTTGATGGTGTTTTTCTTGATCATCGCGGTTACCTGCCTGGCGACGTCGACGATCGGGCTCCTATGCTCAGCGCTCGCGCGGAAGACCGCGACGGCCATGGTGATGACCTACCTGGCGCTTCTGTTATTGTTCGCGTTTCCAATCGGGGTCGAGCGCTACCTGGCGGGTGACCAGCGGTTTACCGACTCGCAACTGGCGGCGTTCACCGTCACCAGTCCGTTTTCGGCCGCCCTTAACGTCCCGATGCATACCACCCGCGCGGACATGGCCGGCTTGAACGCACAGCCGCTCAAGGTCGCCGATACCGTCCTCGTGAACGTCGCCGGCCTGCGACTTCCGGTCTGGCTCATCTTTCTCATGATCTATCCGCCGTTTTGCCTGGCTGGCTTTGGCCTTACCTGCCTGGTCTTTCGTTTCAGGTGGTGGCGCGCTGGGGTTCAGGGATAAGGGGGGGCCTGGCGGGGATCCCGACTCTCAAGCTTGCGCGCTCAAGAGGCCGTTCTCGAGGTACCACATCTTATCGGGTCCGCGGACCAGGGTCAGACGACAGGGGATGGAGCGGACCGGGCCTTGCCCACGCTTGCCGCGCACGAAAACCTTGACGACGAAGGTCGCGTCAATCGCGGTCTTGCCCGCGCTCTTGTCGGATTTGAATTCCGTGACCTCGAAGACAAGCGGAGTGAGCGGGCCGGCGTGGCCCGAGCGAAGATCGGCCAGGCGCCCCCGCCAGTAACCCTTGAACCCTTCGTATGAGCCAAACGAATACGAGACCCGACCAGCCGCCGACAGGAGCAGCCACATTCTCCGCAGGTGCGGGACATGGTGCGAGAGGGCGGCGTAGTAATCGCGGACGGCCTGCTCGGGGGTGATTCGAACCGGACGTTCCAGGGTGATCAGCATGGGATAAGCCAACACCGCCCCCCCCACGATCCCCGCCAGGAAGGTCAGCAGGGCCAGGTAATAATGCTCCTGCCCCAAAATGAAATAAGAGACCAGGGCAATCGAGAATCCCCAGGCGCCGAGGACCAGGAGATTGGGGCCCCATTCCCTCATTCGGCTCCAAGTCTCCGGGACGAGCTGTTCGGGGTCGGCCTGAGGAGCAGGAGCGGTTCGCGTCTTTTTCGCGCTCTCCCGCGCGGAGGGGCTATTCGGCGAAACCGACCGATTCACCTCGATCCAATCGCTCGATGAGCCGTCGGCCAGGTCAAAGACCTCGTCGGCCGCCGGGCTCGTGGGCTTGGAAGGACTCGAGCGTTTTTGTTCCTCGTCGCCAAGCAGCCAGTCGGCCGCGGCAATGTCGGGTTCGACCTGGTCTCCACGTGGTCGTGTCGGAATATCGTCCGCCATCAAATCCCCCAGGCACCGAGCGCGTTCGTGGGTCGTTCCAGGATCATTTCCTGATCGTAATGGATCTCGGCGTGGGAAGCGATGGAGTCGCCCGAGATCGCGAGATCAGGGGCTTGGTCACGATTCAAGAGCGGACAAAGCACCAGCCCAGGACGGGGAGCCAGATCATCCAATAATGCCCCATCACGCGGCCCAGTCGGTCGGCCCAGTCGGTCGCGGGTCGGTATCCGTGGACCAAAGTGAGGAGGATCCAAGTCGAGGCAACGGACGTTCCCGCGATGGCGGGCAGCCCATAGAGCATGATCGAGCTGATGAGGAAATAGGGATCGCCCCCACGCATGCCGCAGGCCAGGAGCGCTGTCCCGACGCCGAGGGCCGAGCTGGCCGCGCAACAAACGGCCGCCCCGGGGCGCGCGAGCCTGCGTCGCCAGCGCTTTTGCTTCGGCCAGAGCTGAACGAATAAGCTCGCGAGGGTCCATGTGGCGGCGAGTGGGGTCGTAAGGACCATCCCAGCCAGGATGCGGTTGCGCCAATCGCCGGCCAGGATGAAGGGGGGTTCCTCGGACCAGAATGCCCGATGGAGCGCGAGCCCGACGGCCGTGGCCGCCACCATGGCCATCGCGTCGAGAAGTGAGAATCGTCGAAACGGTCGTGGCTGCATAAGTCTCAGTCTATGATCCTGGTTTCCGAGACGCAACCGAGGCGAACGCCCGACACGACACGGAATCAAGGTCGCCGGCACCCCCTGGCCGACGACGTCGCCCCCGGGGACCTCGCCCTCTGACAACCGGGGCAATAATAAGTCGGGCGAGCCATCAGGCCGGCGATCTTGGTCTTCTGGATCGGCCGAGCGCAGGACGGGCAGGGGAGGTTCGCGCGGCCATAGACCGCGTTCTGAGCCAGAAAGCCCCCCTCAAGCCCCAGCACCGTCCGATAACCCGCGTCAAACGTGGAACCCTCAAGCTCGATCGCCCGCGCCAGGATCGTGCCCATCGCCATGTGAATTCGCTCGATCTCGCCGCGGGAAAGGGTCGCGCTTGAGCGTTCGGGATGAATGCGCGACGCGTGAAGGATCTCGTCGGCATAGATGTTTCCGATGCCGGCGGTGACCTTTTGATCCATGAGGGTAGGCTTGATCCCACGGTTCGTACGGGCAAGCGCCCTCGCCAGCTCGCCGCGAGTGATCTCCAGGGCATCGGGGCCGTGCGAGCGAGCGAAGGCCGTCTGGGCCGATTCGCGGTCGTCGTGCCAGGCGATCTTGCCCAGTCTCCGCGCGTCGCAATACCAGACCATCGCGCGAGGTTGCTCCAGGTGGAACCGCAGGCGGATGTGTTCCGGTCGCTCAGGTTCGGTGAGCCAAAAGCCTCCCGTCATCCGTGGCTGAATGACGATGAAACCCGTGGAAAGAGCCAGCACCACCCACTTGCCCCTGCGACCGACCGACTCGATCGTCGCCCCCTCGGCACGACGCGCGAAATCGTTGATCGCCCCACCGACCAGCATCGAGGCGTCGAGCGGCTCGAGCCTCACGATCCGCCCCCCCTCCATCGCGGGCCGCAGACCACGCACCATCGTCTCGACTTCCGGTAGCTCAGGCACGACTCGAGTCCCCCCATCCCGATCATAACGCCCCAACCGAGCCCTCTCAATGGGGCTCGTCATGAGAATCAGCCCGGAATTCGTCATAAACACGCAAGCTCCGTCAAAATCTTTCATGGTTCTTGACAACCCGCGATGGATGACGAAGAATATTGTCCAGGAACACGAATCGTTTTCTACCAGGCCCAGTCATGCTGCCAGAGACACGGCGACGCCATCTTCTGGACGTGATCACGCGGCAGGGTTACGCGACCCTGGATTCGCTCGTGCGGGAACTTGGGGTTTCGGACAGTACGATTCGGCGTGATCTGGAGGCGCTTGACCTTTCGGGGTCGATCAAGCGAACTCACGGTGGGGCGGTCTATGCGGGCGAGGTTCGATCGATGCCCGCGTTCGACGACCGGACGGGGACGGCCGCGATTGAGAAGCGTGCGATTGGCGTGGCGGCGGCGGCCTTGATCGAGGACGGCGACACGGTGCTTCTGGATGGTGGGACGACGACGCTGGAGGTCGCCCGGGCTCTCGTGGGTCGGCGGGTGCAGGTCGTGACCAACAGCTTGCCGATCGCCCAGCTCTTGGCATCGAGCCAGCGGACCGACCTGATTTTGC
>JAKBAP010000144.1 GCA_021808995.1 Planctomycetota bacterium
CTGGCGGCTGACGGCGGCGAGGACCTCGGCGACGCGGCCGGCGCGTTCGGCGTAAAGGGTGGTCTCCATCTTCATGGCTTCGATCGAGAGGAGCTTTTGTCCCTTTCGAACCGCGTCACCCGCGACAACGGCCACGCCCACCACCAAGCCCGGCAAGGGTGAGGCGATCTGATTGGGGTCGGCCAGATCGGCCATCGGGGCCTCGCGCACAGAGCCGGCCAATGAACGATCGACGACCTCGACCTCGCGGGGCTGGCCATTGAGCTCGAAAAAGACGGTGCGAACGCCGTCCTCGTGCGGCTCGCCGACGGCGATCAGCTTGACGATCAGGGTCTTGCCAGGCTCGATCTCCACCAGGTGCTCGACCCCTGGGTCGGGTCCGAAAAAGAAGAGCGAGGTGGGCAAGATCGACGTGTCGGAATAGAGCCGTTCATGGGCCGCCAGGTCGGGAAAAACCCTGGGATAAAGGATATAGCTGAGCGCGTCGCGCTGGCTGGCCTCGCGCCCCAGCAGGGCCGCGGCCTTTTCGCGGGCGGCGGCGAAATCGGCGGGGGGAAGGTTCGCGCCGGGACGCTCGGTGAGCGGGGGCCGGCCCTTGAGCACGCGCTCCTGAAGGACCTTGGGAAAGCCGCCGGGAGGCTGGCCCAGACGCCCCTCGAAAAACTCGACCACGCTCTCGGGAAAAGCCAGCTCGCGGTTGGGATCGACGACATCCTCGGGCGTCAGGTTATTGGCGGTGACGAAAAGCGCCATGTCGCCGACGACCTTGGAGCTGGGCGTGACCTTGATGATATCGCCAAAAAGATCGTTCACCTGTGCATACGCCTGGCACACCTCGGGCCAGCGAGCGGCCAGCCCGAGCGCTTTCGCCTGCTGGAACAGGTTGGTATATTGACCGCCTGGCATTTCGAGCATGTACAGGTCGGCCGCCGGCGACTTGGGCCCTGATTCAAAGGGCGAGTAGATCTGGCGAACGGCCTCCCAGTATCGGCTGATCTCGATCAGGGCGACGGGGTCGAGCCCGGTGTCTCGGGGCGAGAATCGCAGCGACTCGACGAGCGCGTTCAAGCTTGGCTGGGAAGTCAGCCCCGACATCGAGGCGACCGCGCCATCGGCGATGTCGAGACCTAAGTCCGAGCCCCGGAGCACGCTGGCGGCCTGGGCGCCGCCAATGTCGTGGGTGTGGAAATGGATCGGCGTTCCGACCTCGTCGCGGAGAGTCTTGATCAGCCGCTCGGCGGCCAGCGGCTTACAGAGACCGGCCATGTCCTTGATCGCGATCAGGTTCGCCCCGCGCTTCTCGAGCTCCTTGGCCATGGTCACGAAATAGGCCAGGTTGTATTTGGTCTTGCGCGAATCCAGGATGTCGCCGCTATAGCAAATGGCCGCCTCGCAGAGCGCCCCCGCCTCGCGCACGGCCTCGATTGAGCGCTCCATGTTGGGCACCCAGTTGAGCGAGTCAAAGACGCGAAACAGATCGATGCCGGCCGCGGCCGCTTCCTTGACGAAGCCGACCACGACGTTGTCGGGATAGCTCGTGTAGCCGACGGCGTTCGAGCCGCGCAGCAGCATCTGAAACAGGATATTGGGGATTCGCTCGCGGAGCTGGGCGAGACGGTCCCAGGAGTCTTCCTTGAGGAACCGCATGGCGGTGTCAAAGGTCGCGCCCCCCCACATCTCGATCGAGAACAGGCCAGGAAGCAGCCGGGCATAGGCGTCGGCGATCCGCAGCATGTCGCGAGTCCGGACGCGGGTAGCCAGGAGCGACTGATGGGCGTCGCGAAAGGTCGTGTCGGTAAGCAAGAGCGGCGTTTGCTCGCGAACCCAGCTCGAAAAGGAGTCGGGTCCGAGCTCCAGGAACCGCTCGCGAGAGCCCAGGGGGGGCTCGGGCATCGGCCTGGCGACCGGCGGCTGGGGCTCGGCCCCGGCGGCGTAACCCACCGGCCGCGTGACCCCGGGAAAACCATTAACCCGGATCTCACCCAGATACGTCAGCAGCCGGGTCGCCCGGTTTTGGGTCACTGGAAACCGAAACAGGTCGGGCGTCTCATCAATAAAGCGGGTGGCGCAATCCCCGGAAAGAAATTCCGGGTGCGTGAGGACGTTGAGTAGGAACGGAACGTTGGTCTTGACCCCGCGAACCCGAAATTCCTGGAGCGCCCGCTCCATCCGGGTGACCGCGTCGACGAATCTGCGCCCGGACGCGCAGACTTTCACAAGTAACGAGTCATAAAACGGCGTGATAATTCCACCGGTAATCGCCGGGCCGCCGTCGGTCCGGATGCCCATGCCTCCGACCGACCGATAGTGGGTGATCCGGCCGTAATCGGGTGTGAATTTGTTCTCGGGATCCTCGGTTGTCACCCGGCACTGAAGGGCGTAGCCCTGGACATGGACGTCGGCCTGGGATTTGAGGTCGATCTCGGGATCGTCGAGGGTCCGCCCCTGGGCGATGGCGATCTGGCTCTTCACCAGATCGACGCCGGTAACCATCTCCGTGACCGTGTGCTCGACCTGGATCCGAGGGTTGACCTCAATGAAATAGAACGAGCCGCTCTTGACGTCGAGCAGGAACTCGACCGTGCCGGCGTTTTCGTAACGGACCTGGCGAGCGATGTCGAGGGCGGCCTGATGGATGGCGTCGCGCACGGAGGGGTCGAGGTGCGGGGCGGGGGCGATCTCGATGATTTTTTGATGCCGCCTTTGCACCGAGCAATCGCGCTCGTGGAGGTGGATCAGATTGCCCGCCGAGTCGCCCAGGATCTGGACCTCGATATGCTTGGCCTTTTCGATGAATTTCTCGATGAAGACATCGGGGACGCCAAAGGCCGTGCCCGCCTCGCGCCGGGCCTGATCGAGCGCCTGATCGAGCTCGTCGGCGGAGTGGACCACGCGCATTCCGCGACCACCCCCCCCCATCGAGGCCTTCACGATCACCGGAAATCCTAGCGCGAGCGCGAGCGCGTGGGCCGCGGGGCCCGGGGTCACCGGATGGTCGCTCCCCGAGAGCACCGGAACGCCCGCCGCCTGGGCCAGCTTGCGAGCGCTGACCTTGTCGCCAAGGCCCAGCAGGACCTCTGGGCTTGGCCCCACGAACGCGATCCCAGCCTGGGCGCAGGCGCGCGCGAACGCCGCGTTTTCGCTCAAGAATCCATAGCCGGGATGGATCGCGTCGACCTCTTTCTCGACCGCCAGGGCCACGATGGCGTCGATGTCGAGATAGCTCCTGATCGGCTCGCCGGGTCGGCCCACCTGGTAGGCTTCGTCGGCCTTGAGCCGGTGGGTGGCGAACCGGTCCTCATGCGAATAGATCGCGACCGTGCGGATTCCCAGCTCATGGGCCGAGCGAAAGATCCGAATGGCGATCTCGCCACGATTGGCGGCCATTAACCTGCGAAAGACCTTCATCAAAATCGTTCCCGCGGGGCTAGATTGGCGACCGAGATCGCCGTCGGTTCAGGCGTCGTCGTCCTCGAGATCATCCTGGGCGACGACGGGGTTTTCCAGGGTGCCGATCGGTCCGACCGAGGCGCGGACGCGGTCGCCAGGCCTCAAGAAGACCCCCGTCGCCGATCCAACACCCGCCGGGGTCCCGGTCGCGATCACGTCGCCGGGCTCGAGCGTCATGAGCTCGGACAGAAACGCGATCACGGCGGCCACTGGAAAGACCATCTCGGCCGTCGAGGCGTTTTGCTTGAGCTCGCCGTTGACACTCAGCATGATCGGCAAGGCCTGTGGGTCCGACACGACGTCGGCCGAGAGGATACAGGGCCCCATCGGACAAAAGGTATCGTGCCACTTGCCGTGCATCCAGTCGAAAAACTTGTCGCGTTCTCTCGGCTTGCGCTTGGGATTGGGCTTGTAGGCGCGATCGCTGATGTCGTTGACCACCGTGTAACCGGCCACGTAGCTCAGGGCTTCGTCTTCCTCGACATGGCGGCAAGGACGGCCAATCACGACGCCGAGCTCGCATTCCCAGTCGATCTGGTCGGGCGAGACCGACGGGATCACGATGGGATCGCCGGGATTCGTGAGGGTGGTGCCGGCCGGTTTCATAAACACATACGGAAACGTTTCGTCGCGTTCGGCGGTCGCTCCGCCGCGCTCGACGACGTGCTTGGCGTAATTGCCCGCTAGGAAGAGCATCTTTGGGGGGGCGGCGATCGGGACCAAGAGGTCCACGTCCTCGAGCGGGATCAGGAGCTCGTCCTTCGCGATCAGGTCGAGCTTTTCGAGCCAGAGGTCGAGCTCGCGGGCGGCCTCGTACGAGCCGCCATCGGGGGGGAGCAGGTCGAGCAGGCTCTCGGCGGAGGGGAGCAAGAGCTCCTCCCCGGTTTCACGGCTATAGGCCTCGGCCGCGTGATCGATTGGAATCACATGGTCGCCCGTGTGAAAACCCATCAGGATCATGTCTTCGTAGATGAATCGGCAAACTCGCATGCCTTGATCCTCGAATCAAGAGCTCGAGACGGAGACCGTCTCGTGATCGGGTCGTTCCCAGGCCGGCGTTCCACCACGATCGGGGTCGATCGCGCGCTCCTCGGAGGATTGATGATGACAGACGCTCAGGATCACGTCGAGTAAGCGCTGATCGAGCGAGGGGGGGACGGTGCGTAAGTCGAGCAGCACTTGATCCTGGTGGACCCGCGCGACCACGGGGGGCTCGGCTTTTCTGAGGGCGTCCGAGAACGCCCCTGGCGAGGGAAATCGCGGCGGAAACGGCGACGACAGGGCGACGGCCCGGGTCTCGATCACCCGGCCGGGAGCGCTCCCGCCGCCGATCCGAGATTGGTCCACGACCACGCGGGCGCTGGGAAGATGGTGGGCGGAAATCGCGTCGGCCAGGGCCTTGGCTCTCCGCTCGAGCTCCACGATCGGCGTCGTGATCATGGCCCAGAGCGGAATCCGCCGGCATGCGTGGTCGGCGTCCAGGATGAGCTCGAGCGTGGCCTCAAGGGCGGCCAGCGTCATCTTATCGAGCCGCGTCGCGCGCATCATGGGGTCGGATTCGACGAGCGCGATCGCCTTGCTCGTCCCTACCAGAAGACCCGCCTGCGGACCCCCCAGGAGCTTATCACCCGAGAAGAGCACCAGATCCGCCTGATCCAGGATGGCCTGGCGAGCGGTCGGCTCGTCCCCCTCCCACGGTGGCTGGCCAGGGCCTATCGCCCCGGACCCAATATCGTCGATCGCCCAGAGACCATGCTCGTGGGCGAGCGAGACCAGATCCGCGAGCGGGACGTCCTCCGTGAAGCCCACCATCGTGAAATTGGCCCTGTGTACGCGCAAAATGGCCGCGGTGGCGGCGTTGATCGCGCGTTTGTAATCGGCGAGCCGGGTCTTATTGGTGGTGCCGACCTCGCGGAGGGTGACGCCGGCGACCTCGAAAATCTCCGGCAGCCGGAATCCGCCGCCAATCTCAACGAGCTGGCCGCGAGACACGACGACCTCGCGCCCCGCCGCCAGGGCCCGCAGGGCGAGAACAGTGGCGGCGGCGTTATTGTTGACGGCCGTGGCCGCCTGTGCGCCTGTTAACCGACAAAGCAGCCGCTCGACCCCCTGGACCCGGCGGCCACGGGCATTATGCTCCAGATCATATTCCAGGCTGGAATAGCCGCGTGCGATCGCGACCGCCCGCGTGAGCGCTTCCTCGGCCAGGGGCGAGCGCCCAAGCCCGGTGTGCAAGAGCACGCCCGTGGCGTTGATCACGGGGCGCAGGCTGGGTTTTTCGGCCGAAAGCCGGGCATTCGCCCGAATCGCGACCGAGAGCGGATCGACGGCGGGCGAATCGCCCCGCTGAATCGCGGTCCGCGCCTCCTCAAGCACGATTCGGACGCTCTCGAGGACCACGCGGCGACCCCGCGCGCGGAGGGCGTCCGCGAGAATCGCCTCATTCATCACGCGATCGACCGCTGGCGGTCGCACCGAACGCCCTTGACCCAAGAACCACCCCCCGCCGTCCCGGAATTCGGCTTCCGCGCTCTCGGAACGCAACCTCGACGATACACGAATCCTCGTGTCGATGGTAACCGATCATGGGGGTTGGCCGTCAGTCCGTGAACACGCGATTCCCGCCGCCCAAACGCCGACTGGGTAAGGCTCCAGACGAAGACCAAGACGTGTCACGGCCACGGCGAGCGGGAATGGGTCCAGGATCAGGCCTCGTCAATCACGCCCCTCGTTACGGATTCGGGGCCGCCGGCATGGCATCGAGCGGCTTGCCTCCCGGCTGGACCGCCTCATCCATGGTCATGAGATAGATGAACATCGCGAGCAGCATCAGGATGACGACGATCCAAAGCCGCCAGTCCTTATGAGCCCGTCTCCAGGCGGCCTGGCCTTGATCCTCCGGTGGATTCGCGTGGTGATCCCGGTGATGGCCTCGTTTTTTATGATCGCTCATGAAAGCCGCCTGGGACATCAATGTGTCATCGAGATTTACCCCATGAGAATACACTTTTGCCTCGATCCACGCAAGAGTGGATCGCCCAGCGCGTAAGCCTCGGAGCGGCGGCGACTAGATTGGCGGCTCATTCTGGGCGATGATGGGCGGGAGGGCGCGTGGTCGATCGGCCGTGGTCGTGGAGACGAGAATGCTTGGGTTTCGGCCGGCACGTACGCGGGTGAGGGTTTTACGGACGATCGCGATCGGGCTGGGGCTAGTCCCGCTGGTCTTTGGCACGATCGTGGGGGCGCTCTGGCTTCACGACCACCTCGCGGATTTCCGGGCGCTTCGGGTACGACTCGCGTTGCTGGTGATGACGGAGATCGTGTACACGACTTCCGTCACGACGGCGGTCCTGGGGGCCCTGACCTCCCTGGCGTTTTTCGCGCGTGCCTGGAGGAATGGACGTCCGGTCGCGGGATGGGGTCGAGGGCTGCTCCTCTCTGGCTCGATCCTGATCTCGGCCGCCGGCGCGGAGGCGGTCTGCGCCGGCCGCCAAACCCATGTGCATCAGACGATGGTGATCCCGATCGGCGGGCTCGAGTCGGACCTCCGCGCGGGAAGGACCCTTCGGTTCCCGCCACCCGTGGTTTTTCCCCAGCTTCCAACCACCTTTCCCGACCCGGTCGGCGACCGGGCGATCGACGTGGTGGTGGTCGGGGAATCGAGCGCCCAGGGTGTCCCGTTTGAAAAATGGCTCTCCATCGGGAAGGTCGTGGCGTGGGGGCTTGAGCAGGCGATGCCTGATCGGCCGGTCCGGCTGGATGGGATCGCCATGTCGGGCGACACGCTCGAGGGTCAGCATCAAAAGCTCGTCTCACTGGCGCGCAGGCCCGAGATCATGATCATCTATTGTGGCCATAACGAGTTCAGCTCGCGGCTCTGGTGGAGTCGCGATCTGGGCCACTATTGGGTCGACCAGGTTCCAAGCCGGTGGGAACGGTTTGTGAATGGGATCGAGCATTCCTCGGCGATTTGCGGGCTTCTGAGCGAATCGGCGGCCGCGTGCCGGATCGCGCTGCCGCCAACCAGGGGGGGCAGGGGGATCGTCGACGTGCCCCTGACCACCCCCGCCGAATTCGAAATCCTGCTGCGGGATTTTCACCGCCGGGTGGAACACCTCGTGCACTACGCGGAATCGGTGGGGGCGGTGCCAGTCCTGATCGCGCCCCCGGCGAACGACGCGGGCTACGAACCGAATCGATCGTATCTCCCCTCGTCGACCCAGGCTTCGGAACGGGAGCGTTTCGAGCTCGAGGTTCTCGCGGCCCGGAAGGCCGAGGGTGGAGGCACCGCCGCCGGCATCGCCCGCTATCGCGACCTGATCGCCCGGTGGCCAAGCTTCGCCGAATGCCATTTTCGGCTGGCGAGGCTCCTGGAAAAACAGGGCGAGTGGGACGAAGCGTATGAGGAATACAAGACCGCCCGCGATCTGGACGGCTACCCCAATCGCTGCCTGACGGCCTATCAAGACGCCTACCGAGAGGCCGCGAAAAAACACGACTGCCTCTTCATCGACGGCCAGGCCCTGTTTCACGCGGTCGGCCGACACGGCCAGCTCGACGACCTCTTGTTTCAGGACGCGATGCATCCCTCGCTCCTGGGCCATCTGATCTTGAGCCAGGCGGTGCTAGAGGGTCTCAAGGCCCGGGGAGCCGTCGGCTGGCCCAAGGACGCGCCCGCCATGGTGATCAACCCGGCTCGCTGTCTCGAGCATTTTGGATTCCAGCCCCAACACTGGAAAGGAATCTGCAAATGGACCAGCGGCTTTTACAGCTTGACGGCGATGCTGCGATTCGACTCCGATGAGCGCCTGCGAAAGGAAGTCCGTTACAAGAACGCTCGCCGCCGGATCGACGAGGGCGCTCGAGCCGAAACGCTCGGCGTCGACAACCTCGGCGCTCCGCCGTCGATCCCACGAATTCCAGAACTATTTGTTCGTTGATGGGTCGTTTCCCTCGGTTTCCTTCCTTGCCGAAATCCTTCGGCATGCCCGGGCGGGCGAGAGAGTGTTCCCTTGCCCTGAAGGATCTCCATTTGATTCTTTCATGTCGCCCTCGCCGACAAGGGGACGCCCGGTGACCTCTCGCCTTCAATCCGGAGTCAGGCCGGCGATGGTCAGAGGCCCGGGCGGCTTGAGAGTGAGTTCGAGTATTGGCTGAGCCATTCCGCCCCTGGGGAGGCGTAGGGGCGGAACTTCTCGAGCTTGTTTTGATCCTCGCTGGCGAGGAGCGCCCGATGCGCGCCCAGCTTGCTGGCGTGAGGGGTCTCGATCATGTGGCCGCTGTCGTTGGGGCTCATCTGAAAGAGAACCCGCATCTCGAACTCACGCAACAGTTGATGGGTAAAATGGCGGTTCATGTTGGTGACGGTGTCGCACCAGACGACGACATGGACGCCCAGGACGGGTCCTTCGCGCAGGATCAGGTCGAGCTGATCGGCGGGGCTCAAGGTTTCCTCGCGGCGCGAGAAACTGTAATCGTCCTCTTTCTTGCGCAGGTCGCGGAAACGGGAGAGGTCGTGAACGATGAGAAAGATCTCGGGGCCGTCGGACTTGGCTTGCTGGCGCCTTTCGAGATCAGCGGCGACCTGGGCGAGGATCGACTCGGTCGCTCGCCAGTCGCCGACGGTGGGGCGATGCGGCATCGCGGCGGCGGCCCTGGCCAGGGCACCGACCATGGGATGATCCTCGGGCGTGCCGTCGAGGACGAAAAACCGCGCCCCCGATCGCAGTTCGTCCGAGGTCGCCGGCGAGAACTGAGTGCCCAGGCCGAGCATCACCGCGGAGACGATGCCGAGGGCGGCCTCGTCGTTCTGGCCCACGATCAGCAAGTGATTCCCCCCTTGCCGACGAAACAACACCGACGTTGGATCCTTGATCGAGATCGCCTCGCCAAGCCAGGCCTTGGCCGAGCGAGGGGCGGGCTCCCAGGTGGGCACCTCGAGAACCGCCGCCAGGGGCCGGCAGCGAGCGAGCTCGGCGGGCGCGTCCCCCTCGAAGACGATCGTCGACCGCTTGAGGGCCGGCGGACGATCCTGGGCCAGGGCTCGCAGCATTTCCAGATGGCTCGCTCGGCTCTCTTCCGAGAGCCAGACCACCTGAAAGAAATGATTGCCCTCGGGAGCGCCATTGGCGTCATTGTAGATCGCCTCGCCTGGGCGTGAGAGCATCCTGGCGGCGGGGTTGTTTTCGCTCAGGATCAAGTGAGAATCCGTCTCGGAGCACTGAAGCGCGATCCGCACGGCCATTTGCCCGAGCGTGGTTCGAGCCAGGGTGAACGCGCCTCCGAGACTCTGCGAGCCCAAGAGCACATGGATGCCAAAGGCGCGACCCTGGCGGACCAGCCGGTCGAGCCACGAGGCCGCTTCCTGGGCGAGTTTGTCTTCCTCGGTGAAGAATTCCTGGAATTCATCGACAATGAGCATGATTCGGGGGAGTGGGCCGGCACCCGGGGATTCTCGATAGCCGTTGACGTCCTGAACACCGGCCTCGCGAAAGCGGTCAGCGCGAAGGCGGAGCTCGGCGTCGAGGCGCTCGAGCACGCTGATGCCGAATTCGCGCTCGCTTTCGATCGCGACGACACTGGCATGGGGCAGCCCCAGGGTGGCGTAAACCTTGAACTCGACCCCTTTCTTGAAGTCGATCAGATAGAGGTCGATCTCGTCGGGGCTATAGTGAAGGGCCAGATTGACGATCAAGGCATGCATGAGCGTCGATTTTCCAGAGCCCGTCCGGCCCGCGACCAGGACGTGTTGCGAGGTGCCGGAGCCCAGTTGAAAGGGCTGTCGCTTGGTCGCGCCGGACTTTCCGAGGGGGACATCGATGCCGGATCGAGTGTCGCCGGTCCACCAGTCGGGCTCGGGGGGGGCGATGAAGTCAAAGGGGACGACGACGCGCTTGGCCTCCTTGGCGGATCGGCCCATCCGGTGGATTTCGCGGGTGGCGAATTCGGCCGGCGGGGGTGGGTCGAGGGCCAGGGGATAACCGCCTAGGTCGGGATCGTCCCACACCAGGCTCCGTGAGGTGGCGTCCCAGTCCAGATGGGCGCAGTAGGGGGCGATCTCGTCCAGGCGGAAACCGGTCGGGAGCGGCCGCGAGAGGTCGGCGGCGATCAGGCAGAGGACGCCGCAGGGCGTTCCTCCCGAGGCGATGGCGGCGAGTCGAGCGGCCATTTTCTCGTCGAACTTGGCTGGGAAATCCGCGACCACGAGCACGCGATAGGGCTCCGCGACCTCGTCGGCGACGGCGTTGTATTCCTCGATCGTCGCGTACTCATTACGCAGGTATTTTTGCGCGACCAGCTCCATGTGGGCGGCCAGGTCGACGAGTCGTTCCTCGATCTGCCGGGGCTCGGTCCACGCCTGCTGAGTAACGAGCGCGGGGTCGTGGTCGGCGAGATGCATGAACCCGCCAAAATTACGCCCGATGCCAATGGGGTCGATGATCGTGAACCGCACCTGACCAGGGGGAAGGCTGGTCAGGACGCGAAACATGCTCGCCTGAAGGGCGGCAAGCGCGGCCTGCCGGCCCTCCGCGGGAGACTGGATCAAGAGATTGGCCATCGCCGGAAACGGTCGTGAGGCGGGCGTCCGAAACAGGGTCGGCACCCCCTCCATGAGCCGGGGATCGCTTGAAACGCCCCCTGGAATCGCCTCCAAATCGAGCGTGATTTCGCCGAATCGGATCACCGGGGGCACGCGCCTGGGGAGTTCACGGTTGGCCCAGATGGGGTCGTCCCAGGCGG